>JAPUME010000124.1 GCA_027294185.1 Acidobacteriota bacterium
TTTTGGAGGTTGGAGTGGGCAGGGGGACCGTATCCCGGCAACTGTGGGAGCGATTTCCCGGCCTTCGATTCTGGGGTATCGATTTATCCTTGGGAATGCTCCGCCGCTGCCAATCCAAGTTGAGGAAGTTTGCGACCCACCAGGGTGCGCGCGCTCTTTGCCGGGGGGACGCTTTAAGCTTGCCGTTCCCCGATGCGGCCATCGATAGTGTCTTGAACTGTTATCTTCTGGACCTGTTGGAGGAGGCCGACATCGGCAGAGCCTTGGCCGAGTTCGGTCGCGTCCTGCGCCCCGGAGGCAGGCTGATTACCGCTTCGATGGGGGAGCCGGTCGTCGGCTGGCGAGAGCTCTGGAACTGGGCCTATCGCTGGAATCCTCAGTTGGTGGGTGGCTGCCGATCTGGTTCGGCTGCACGGTATTTTTCGTCGACCCATTGGCGCATGGAGCACCAGGAGACGGTTTCTCAGATGGGATTTCGTTCCGAGGTCACGCTGGCTGTGAGAAGATAGAATTGACCCATCAGCAATTCTCGAAGGAAAGGATGAATAACCCGCTTCCGCTTGCCAACTTCCCCCGCCCGTGTTTGAATTCTTCCTGTCATGTCCGAAGAATTTCTGATCAGTCCTGAAAATCTCCTCACTTACCTTCGGGAGCATGGGCTGTTCGAATCAGGAAGTGAGGTCAAAATCCGGGAGCTGGGCGGAGGTGTCTCGAACATCGTCCTGCTGGTCGAGGCTGATGGCGTGCGCTGGGTGGCCAAGCAGTCGCTTGGGAAACTGCGAGTGGAAGCCGACTGGCATTCGAGCAGGGAACGGATTTTTCGCGAGGCGGATTCCCTGGAAGTGTTGGGTCCCCACTTGGGAGAGAGCACCTTGCCGTCAGTGATTCACCGTGACCCGGATCACTACTTTTTCATCATGACGGCGGCGCCCGAAGGTTCACGGATGTGGAAGAACCTGTTGCTCGAGGGGCAGGTGGACTTGCGCATAGCCCGCCGGGCCGGAACGACGCTGGCACAATTGGGGAACTCCGCTGCGGGGAAAGAGTCCGTGAGAAAACGATTCGAGGACCGCAGGGTCTTCGACGAGTTGCGCCTGGACCCCTACTATCGCGTGACGGCCGCCCGGCACCCGGACCTGCGGGAAAAATTCGGCTGTCTCATCGCGGATTCGCTCGAAATTCGCAACGGTCTGGTACACGGCGATTACAGCCCCAAGAACATGCTGGTGCGGGAAGGCGGAATGTTCCTGATTGATTTTGAGGTCATCCACTGGGGCGACCCAACATTCGATACCGGGTTTTTCCTGAACCATCTTTTTTTGAAGTCGTTCCATGGCCCTCAGTTCGCCTTGCAATATTTCCGAGCTGCCCGGGAGTTCTGGAAGGGATTTGTGGAAGGCAGGGCTGCTCAGGCTCGAGAGCTGGAATTAATGACGATTCGTCATCTGGGCTGCCTGATGCTGGCACGAATCGACGGAAAATCACCGGCGGAGTATATTCAGGACGAGGGAAGCAAAGAACGGGTGCGGAATAGTGCAAGACGTATCATCCTGGAAGAGCCGGAGACTTTGGAAGATGTAATTTCGATTGTGCAGGGCGGATTGGAGAGGAACTGATCTGGGTTCGCAAACCCGGCGGTTTTCCGTTTTGACAATCTTGGGAGTGAAGCTTTGCCTCGAATCATAAGAATTCACGCGCTCGAAGTATTGGATTCGCGGGGTAATCCTACGGTGGAGACGCAGGTCTTTCTGGAGGACGGCTCGAGTGCGCGCTCCCTCGTCCCCTCGGGCGCATCGACCGGGAGGTTTGAAGCTCTGGAATTGCGCGACGGGGATGAAAGACGATTCCTGGGACGAGGGGTTCTCCGCGCCGTAGAGAACGTGAATCGGGAAATTTCCCCGGCTCTCGAGGGTGAGGAAGCCCTGAATCAACAGGCGGTTGATGAAAGATTGATCGAGCTCGACAGCAGCGAGAACAAAGAGTCCCTGGGGGCGAACGCGCTGCTGGGAGTATCGCTTGCCACCCTACGCGCCGCGGCAAGCTCTGAGGGGGTTCCGCTCTACCGATACCTGGGCGGGTCTCGGGCCGGAGAACTTCCCATGCCCATGGTCAACATCCTGAGCGGTGGTCTCCATGTGGGTGGAGCGAACGCCTCGGGGCTGGATGTTCAGGATTTCCTTTTTCTTCCCCTCAAGGCGGCGCGGTACTCAGATGCCCTGGAGCAGGCCCAACGGGTTCGTCACGTGATGACGGATGTGCTCAGGAAGCGTGGATATGCAGTCACGGGAGTGGCGGACGAGGGAGGCTTTGGCCCCGCCCTCCCCTCGAATGAGGAAGCCCTGCGCCTGATGGTGGAAGCCTTCGAGCAGGCGGAGCTCAAACCGGGAGAGGAGGCGGGGATTGCGCTCGATATTGCCGCCACGCACTTTTACCGCGACGGGGCTTACCGGCTGGCCCGGGAGCAGGTGGACCTCAACTCGACGGAAATGGTCGAGCGACTCGCCGACTGGACTCGCAAGTACCCGATTTTCTCCATCGAAGACGGCCTGGACGAGGAGGACTGGACGGGCTGGAAGGCGCTTACCGAGCGGCTGGGCGAGGGCTGCCAGATCCTCGGCGACGATCTTTTTGTTACCAACCTGCGCCGGCTTGAAAGAGGCATTGCGGAAGGCGTCGCCAATGCCGTGCTGGTCAAGATGAACCAGATTGGAACCGTTACGGAGACGCTCGATTTGGTGAGGGCAGCGCAGAAGAACGGCTACCGGCCGGTGATCTCTGCGCGTTCGGGTGAGACCGAGGATGACAGCATGGCGGATTTGGCGGTTGGAACCGGCGCCGGGCAGATCAAGATCGGCTCGGTGGCAGGCTCGGAACGGATGGCAAAGTACAATCGTTTGCTGCGAATCGAGGAAGAACTGGGCGTACGGGCGCGCTACCGTGGGGCGGAGGTCCTGGCAGGTTGGAGAAAACGCGCAGCAGAATGAAGAAACCCGGCGGGCTACGATGCAGCCTTTCTTCGGAAAGTCGCCTCCGAGTCGGCAGGATGGCTGCTAAGATGAGGAGGGCACAGTGAACACGCCGCGTAAGGATGAAGGAATGGGGTAACGGAGTAAGGAATGATTCAGCATGGGAGACATGCCGGAAAGCTGCGAGTCATCTTCATCCTGTTCATGACGGCGGCGGCGCTGTTTGCAGCCGAACGCCGGAAATTCAAGCCGGGATTCAACATCTTCTCGCCGGCGCAGGATGTGGAAATGGGCAAGGAAGCGGCAGCGCAGGCCGACAAGGAATTCCCCATCGTCAAGAACAAGACCTCGACGGCTTACCTGAACGAGCTGGGAAAAAAGCTGGTGCGCTACGCACCGGGCGAAACCGACTACCCCTGGGAGTTCAAGTTCGTCAATGCGGAGCCGATCAACGCCTTTGCCCTGCCCGGCGGGTTCATCTACGTGAATCGGGGGACTGTGGAAGCTGCCCGGAATGAGTCGGAGCTTGCCGGAGTGGTCGCCCACGAAATCGGGCACGTTGTGATGCGCCATTCGACGAATCGCGCATCGAAGGCGGTCATCGCACAAGCGCCCTTGAGGATTTTTGGCGGACTTTTGGGCGGGGGAGCCATAGGACAACTGGCCCAGATGGGTGTCGGGTTCGGGTTCAACTCGGTCATGCTCAAGTATTCCCGTGATGCCGAGACCCAGTCGGACCAGATTGCCACCTACATTCTTTTCGATGCCGGTTATGATCCAAAGTCGATGGCGACCTTCTTCCAGATTCTGGAGCAAAAATACCCGAAGCGCACCACACAGTTCTTTTCTTCCCATCCGAATCCGGGCAACCGGGTTCGGAATGTGGAACAGGAAATTCCACGGCTCGGACCGGCGAAATCCTACCGCCGGGACACTCGAGCCTTTCGGAGCGTAAAGCGGCAGCTCGGTTCCGTACCCTATTCCCAGAAGACCGAAGCGGCTGCCGGCGGGACGTCCCCTGCGGGTTCTTCCGCTGCTCAGCCACCTCCACCGCCTTCGTCCCGGACGAGGATCAACGAAGCCGACGATTACCTCATGGAGTACCCGAGCAATTGGCAACTGCGAAAGGGAG
>JAPUME010000125.1 GCA_027294185.1 Acidobacteriota bacterium
TGCTACAAGCACAGTATGACCTGGACGTGGCAACAGACAAGAAGTTGAAACGCATCAGGCGAGAAGTGCAGCCGATGTCTGGCGTCGTTGCCGCACCTGGGGGCTGAGCGGACTGCAAAGGAACATCTGGGCTGTCCCACATTGCCCCCCCTTTCTGCGCTTTGGGGGTCATTGAGCGACCCTCCCAATCGACCTCACCAGCGGCGGACAAGCTTGGCGAGCTCACAGAGGCGTTCGAGTAACCCGCGCAGCTGTTTGAGGGGAAGCGAGTTGGCGCCGTCGGAGAGAGCCTTTGCGGGGTTATCGTGGACTTCCATAAAAAGGCCGTCCACACCGGCTGCCACGCCGGCGCGTGCCAGCGGCTCGATGAATTCCGGCTGGCCGCCGCTCGCATGTCCGGCAGCGCTCGGAAGCTGTAGCGAATGAGTAACGTCCAGCACGACGGGAAACCCCAACCTCTTCATCATCGCCAGGCTGCGGACGTCCACCACCAGATTGTTGTAGCCGAAGCAGGTGCCGCGCTCAGTCACCAAAACGCGAGGGTTCCCAGTGGAAAGCACCTTTTCGACGGTCGGCTCCATGGCCTGGGGAGCGAGGAATTGTCCCTTTTTGATGTTGATGACGGCCCCCGAACGCCCGGCGGCGACCAGCAGGTCGGTCTGGCGGCAAAGGAAGGCGGGAATCTGGAGTATGTCGCAGACTTCCGCTGCCGGCGACACCTCCTCCACCGCATGTACGTCGGTCAGGACAGGAAGGCGAAACTCTTTCTTGATGCGGGCCAGCACTTTCAAGCCCTGCCGAAGGCCCGGTCCTCGAAAAGACTCGACCGAGGTGCGGTTGGCCTTGTCGTAGGAGGCTTTGAAGATGGTGGGGACTTTAAGATCGCGGGCGACGCGCGCAATACGCTCGGCCATCTTCATGGCATGGCGCTCGCTTTCGATGACACAGGGACCTGCGATCAGAAATAGCTTCTGCCCGGTGCCCAGCTTGAGTTTTCCCAGCTTGACCGTTCTTGCTTTCATGGTCCGGGGCGGCCACGCCTTCCTGAATAAAGAATCCTCGGCTTTCGAATGACGGGTTTTAGCCAGGACCGACGTAGGTAGGATTCCTCGGGGCGTCTCACCCGTCGCCGTCAGCTTTTGCCGCCCGCCTGCACGGCGTCGGTTTCGGATATGCCCATCTGTGCGCGTTGGTGTTTCAGCGCCGCCTCGATAAAGGAGAGGAACAGCGGATGGGGCGCGAGCGGACGCGACTTGAATTCGGGATGGAACTGGCAGCCCAGAAACCAGGGGTGGCCGGGAATCTCGACGATTTCGACATAGGTGCCGTCGGGCGTCGTGCCGGTAATTTCCATACCGTGGTCGCGCAGGGCCTGCTCGTATTCACGGTTGAACTCGAAGCGATGGCGGTGGCGCTCGGAAATCTCTTCCCGGGCGTAAGCCTGATGAGCGAAGGACTCCGGTTTCAGCTTGCAGTTCCAGGCGCCCAGGCGCATGGTGCCTCCCAGCTCGTCCACGCCGCGAAGTTCGCGCAGCTTGTAGATGACCCGGTCCGGCGTGCCTGGTTCGAACTCGGAGCTGTGAGCTTCCTTCAAGCCGCAGACGTTGCGGGCATACTCGATGACGGCGCACTGCATCCCCAGGCAGATGCCCAGGAAGGGGAACCGTTGAGTGCGGGCAAATTCGACGGCCCGCAGCATTCCCGGAATCCCCCGCGCCCCGAACCCGCCCGGCACCAGAATGGCGTCAAATCGTTCGAGCTGTCCCGTCACCTCGGGACCCTCCAGGTCTTCCGCCTCCACCCAACTGATGCGGGTTTTTACACGGTGGGCCGCGCCTGCGACTACCAGGGCCTCATTCAGGCTCTTGTAGGAGTCAGTAAGCTCCACGTACTTGCCGACCATCGCAATGTTGATATCTCCGGTGGGATGAGACAGGCGGTGGGCCAATTCCCGCCAGGGTTCCAGGTCGGGCTTATCCGTCGGAAGATTCAGGTTTTGAAGAATTTGCTCGTCCAGGCGCTCGCGAGCCAGCACCAGCGGAACGTCGTAAATGGATTCCACGTCCCGGGCAGTGATCACAGCCTCTTCCGGGACGCTGCAAAACAGGGCCATTTTCTCCTTGAGCTCCGGCGGGAGAAATCGGTCCGTGCGGCAGACCAGAATGTCGGGTTGAATACCGATTTCGCGTAGCGCTTTGACGGAATGTTGTGTGGGCTTGGTCTTGAGTTCGCCCGAGGCTCCGATGAAAGGCACGAGCGTCAGATGAACGACCACGGAGTTCCCGCGTCCCAGCTCCTGCCGCATTTGGCGGATGGCTTCGAGGAAGGGGAGGGACTCGATGTCGCCGACCGTGCCGCCGATCTCGATAATCGCCACGTCGGTACCCTCGGATACCTTGCGGACGGCGGCCTTGATTTCATTCGTGACGTGAGGAATCACCTGCACGGTTTTGCCCAGGTAGTCTCCACGCCGCTCCTTGGTGATGATGGTTTCATAAATTCGTCCCGCCGTGCAGTTGTTGTTGCGTGTCATCACCGTGCTGGTGAAGCGTTCATAGTGGCCGAGGTCGAGGTCGGTCTCCGCGCCGTCGTCGGTGACGAATACTTCGCCGTGCTGGAAGGGACTGAGCGTCCCCGGATCGACGTTCAGGTACGGGTCGAATTTCAAAAAGTTGACCCGCAAGCCTCGAGCTTCCAGCAACGCGCCGATCGACGCCGAGGCCAGTCCCTTGCCTAGAGAACTGACTACGCCTCCGGTTACAAAGATGAACTTGGGTTCCCTCATTTCTCTTGTGTCCCCTGGGGTTTCAGAATGTATAAATGGGTTGAATAGAATGGATTGCGTGGATTGAGTGAATTGAAATGTCCGCTTTCGCGATGTCTCGTCAGCTTTGTCTCACCAGCCCGAGCCATTGAGAGGAAGCTTCGGCCTGAGGTTTCAGAAACACTCAGCCCTCTGCCGGTATGCTCCAAAAGTCCACCCACTGCGGGTATTTGTTTCTGGTTAGTTGGGAGTAACCGTGTACCGAGGTCGGATTCCTATCAGGTATTCGGTACGGGTGATTATCCTACCGAGGGCCTTGGCGTGTCAATGCCCCGTTTCGCCCCGGGACTTTTTTCCCTTCTAAGCCATCCTAACGATGTCTTAATGAAGAAGGGAACGACCCGTGCAAGTGCCTTCCCGATGTGCTAAGGTTTTGAGAGGTCTTTGTGGTAAAATCCGTGCCGCGGAGGGAGTGACCCTACCAGGGCAACGGATTTCAGAAGTTTTCCTCAACGGACAGCAGAGCGACAGGTGTCGCCGCAATGAGGGGGGATTGCCCATGAGGAAAAAAGCCGGGGCAGGAGGCGAGCGCCAGCCTTTTCTTGCGAGCTGCCGGCCTTTTCTTACGAATTGGAAATCGCATGCGGGGATCCTGTGCGCTCTGGCCGTAGCGGGTGGACTTGCGGCGGCGGAGAACAAGGAGACCCCTGCGAAGCCCCAGGAATTCGACCCTGCGCGGCTGGAGATCGAAGCCCCCAAAGTTCGTCCGTCCCCCATCCAGATGGACGTCAACATGGTCCTGGTTCCCGTTACGGTAACCGACCCCTACGACCGCATTGTGACGGGCCTGGAAAGGACCCATTTCGAGATATTCGACGAGAAAGTGCCGCAGAACATCGCCGCTTTTTCCACCGAGGATACGCCGATTTCTGTGGGTCTGGTATTCGATTCCAGCGGCTCGATGGGGGGGAAAATCCAGAAATCAAAAGAGGCTTCCCTCCAGTTTTTTAAGACCTCGAACCCCCAGGACGAGTTTTTTCTAATCCATTTTGCCAATCGGCCGAATTTCGTCTCTCATTTTACTTCTACCTACGAAGACATCCTGGAGCGGCTTTTATTCGTCAAATCAGAAGGGCGTACGGCCCTGCTGGATGCCATCTATCTGGGGTTGAATGAAATGAAGAAGGCCAGCACGACGCGGAAAGCCTTGCTCATCATGTCGGACGGGGGCGATAATCACAGCCGGTATACGGAGCGCGACGTCAAGCGGGCCGTAAAGGAATCGGATGTGCAAATCTACGCGGTGGGAATTTTCGAGCCCATTAACTCCCGCACGCGGACGCCGGAAGAAGCGGGCGGCCCGGGGCTTCTCTCGGACCTTTCCGATGTATCGGGAGGGAGAATGTTCAGCGTCGATGATGCGCGGGAGCTGCCCGATATTGTCGAGAAAATCTCCATCGAATTGCGGAATCAGTACCTGATCGGGTATCGTCCCACGAACCTTGTACGAGACGGCCGCTGGCGGCGAATCAGGGTGAAACTGCGCCCTCCCCCCGGGCTCCCCCCGCTTCAAGTTTATGCGCGCAGCGGATACTATGCACCGACCCAATAGAGCGGAGAAAAATCGCGAAGGCCCAAACCGGGCAAGGGCGCTGGTTTGGCTGCTGGCCCTCGTCACGCTCGCGGTGGCGGCCGGAGTGACGGCGCGGTCCTCCGCCCAGACCCAGCGCGGCCCGACGGTCGGCCCTCGCGGGTACACCATCTCGGTGGACGTCAATCTGGTCATGCTCTACGCCTCGGTCCGTGACAAGGCGGGGCGGAGGATCAAAGAGTTGGTGAAGGGGAATTTCAAGGTTTATGAGGACAACGTAGAGCAGAAGACGGCCGTGTTCAGCTCCTCGGACATCCCCGTAACCCTGGGAATTGTCATTGACGATAGCGGCAGCATGCGCGACAAACGTCCGGCGGTGGCTGCTGCGGCCCTGGCCTTTGTCCAGACTTCGAACCCCCAGGATCAGGTGTTCGTAGTGAACTTCAACGACGTTTTCTACCTGGACACGCCGGGCGATTTCGCCCGCAACATCGAGGACCTCAAGGCCGCGTTGGATAAGATTGATTCTCGCGGCGGAACGGCCCTCTATGATGCGAGCCGGGCCTCGCTCGACCACCTGAAGCTCGGCAGCCACGATAAGAAGGTTCTGCTCGTGATCAGCGACGGGGAAGACAACGCCAGCCGCATCAGCTATGACGAGTTCTTCCGAATCGCCCAGGAGTCCGACGCGGTGATCTACACCATCGGTCTGCTGGGAGTGGAGGAAGGGTCGAACCTTTTCAAGCTGAAGGGTCGCGGCAACCGGCGGGCCGCCAAGGTTCTGCGAAAGATATCCCAGGCGACCGGTGGCGCCGCTTACTTCCCCAAGTCCCTGGACGAGGTTAAAAGCATCTGCGTTCAGGTGGCCGAAGATATTCGCAACCAGTACACCATCGGCTATTACCCGGCGAATACGAAAAAGGACGGGTCCTTCCGCCAGATTCGTGTCGAAGCCAGGAAAGAGGGCCGAGGGGGCCGTCTGGTGGTACGGGCGCGGACAGGTTATTACGCGCCCAGGGCAACGGTGCGGACCTCGGCACGAGGCGGGGGCTAGGCGAGGCCTCCCGTCAGGTTCCCCAACAGCAGGAAATACCTGAAACCGTATTTTTCGTTATTTCATGGAGGGAAATGAATGTCGCTTGAAGCGGGACAAAAAGCGCCGTCGTTTGATCTGAAATTGCTTGCGGGAGGGAATCAATCACTCGCCGACACCCTGAAAAAAGGCCCCGCGGTGGTGGCGTTTTTCAAGACTTCCTGCCCCACCTGCCAGTACGCATTCCCGTTTCTTGAAAGGCTCTACCAGCGCTTCTCGGGCGGAAGCGTTCAGGTTGTGGGCGTCTCACAGGATTCGCCGGAAGATACGGCAGAATTCTGCCAGGAGTACGGCCTCAGCTTCCCGATGCTGGTCGACCATGAGGACTACGTGGCCTCGTCGGCCTACGGGTTGCATTTCGTTCCCACCATTTTCCTGATTCAGCCGAGCGGCGAGATTCAGATTTCCAGTGAAGGCTTCTGTAAAGTGGATTTTTTGGCCATTCACAGCGAGCTTTCGAAGGTCGCCTCAGCAAACGGTGGCCCTGAACTCTTCCCCTCGAACGAATCCATTCCCGAATACAAACCCGGTTGACACTCCAAGAACTAGGCTTCGGTGAAGCCTGGAAATGAAGTTCAATTTCCCGCCCAACAAGATTTCTTGAAGAGGGAAAAGTTGCCCTCAAACGGGATGGCGGAAGTGTGTCGGAATCGAACCGACCGTCCCACGCAAGGCAGGACCAATGGATTTGAAGTCCAGGGCGGTCACCAGACCACATGCACTTCCGTCATGATTATAGGGAACTCCGTCGACCGAGGGCAACCAGAGCTCAGGCGCGCTGACAGATGACTTCGATCAGGGCGACCCGGTTCTCCTCCAGGTTGCGGCGCATGTTTTCTGCCATTGCGGGGAACTCGGGGCCAAGCAGCAGGTGGAAGCCCAGGGGTGGCGGCCCGCCGTCCTGATTGCGAGCTGCTACTCGACGAAACCAGTTGCGACCCGCTGCGGTCGTATCGCGCCAACGGGTTACCTCGAAGCCGGCATCAACAAGCAACTCGCGCAAATCGTCCGGCGTCACAAGAAAGCTGAGCGACGGCTCACGTGCCCAGGGAACAGGAAAGTGCAAATTGCCGCCAGCTCCCTGCAGAATATCATAGAGGGCAAACGAGCCTCGCGGTTTGAGGACCCGCCGCACTTCCTCATACATCCGCTGCTTGTCGGCGATGTTCATGGCGACGTGCTGGGTCCAGGCGATTTCGAATGTCTCATCCTCGAAAGGCAGATCAAGCGCATCGCCGTGTCTGTATTCGACCAGGTGATCCAGGCCGAGCCATCGAGCGATCGCTGAAGCTCCCCGAACGTACGCCTCGGTAAGGTCGATGCCGATGACCTTGCAGCCATGGGTGCCGGCGAGTGTCCGCGACGATC
>JAPUME010000126.1 GCA_027294185.1 Acidobacteriota bacterium
GAAATCGTCCGCGAGACCTTCCCGGGCGAGGAGATGAAGCTCTACCCCGACCCCAAACTTCGGGGCGATGCAAACGTGCTCCATGCGGAAAGTTTCAACCAGGCGCTCGCGCAGTTGGGAGAATACGGGCTGGTCATCGTCGCCACGCCGGACTCAGCCCACACGCCGATCATCCTGCCCTCCCTCGACCAGGGTCATCACGTGATCGTGGAAAAACCTCTCTGCCTGAAGGTAAGCGAGGCGCGGCAGATTGAAGATGGTGCGAAAGAAAAAGCGTTGTACGTTTACACCGACTATCACAAGCGTCACGACCTGGCCATTCGAGCCGTAAAGTACCGCTACGCGCGGGGAGAGATGGGGCAGATGCTCCACGGCCACGCCTGGATCGAAGAAAAAAGGGAGATGGCTCTTGAAACCTTCGCCGGCTGGGCCCATGAAAGCTCGCCATTCGAATATATCGGCGTACACTATGCCGACGCCTACTACTTCATCACCGGGCTTCGTCCGAAGCGCCTGGTGGCCTTCGGGCAGAAAAAATCTCTCCCCGGCCTCGGCATTGACACCTACGACGCCGTTCAGGCCGTGATCGAATGGGAGGATGACTCAGTCTTTTGGATTCAAACTTCCTGGATACTCCCGTCCTCGAACACCGCCCTGACCAATCAGGGGATGCAGTTGACCGGCACGCGGGGAGAATACAAGGCCGACCACAAGGACCGCCACACCCACTTCAATACCGACGCCGGCGGCTACGAACATTACAATCCCTATTTCTTCAAACCCTACAACTCCTGGAACCAACCTGAGGTGACCGAGTGGTCGGGCTACGGATATGACAGCATCGTGCAGGGCCTGGACGACATCCGGGATATTTTCCAGGCCACCGAGGGAATGAAGGAAAAGCAGGCTTTCGAAAAACGGACGAATCTGATCGCCGAGCTCGATAAGGTCCGTCCCCTTCCCCGTCAATCCCGGGTGGGGACGGCGATCAACGAGGCGGCACGCTACAGCTTTGAGCATCAGTCCTGTTACGTATCTTTCGATTCGGAGATGAATCTGCATCCGGAGGAAAGTTAGCTCGAAACCCCCTTTCCGTGTGTACTCTCAGGGGCGACAACGCGCATTGCGCCGAATCTTCAAATGGTGGGGGAGACAATAAAATGAAACGAATAGAATTATTCTACCAAAGCGTCTTACGGATAAATAGGTGGGCGGTAGTATTACTCGTCGTCGCGGCCCTCTTGGGTGGGGTGGCCGCATCGGTAGGCGGCGCCGCGGCTTCTCCTGCGCCCCAAAGCCCCGATCAGCTGACCCGGCGCAAGATCGACGCGCACTATCACTTCGGCGGTGAAGGTTTCATCGAAGCGACGGTGGCAAACGCCAAGAAATACAACACCATTTACCTGACCAGTGTGCCCTATGAAAAGATTTCAGTCTTCAAGGCCGCTCAAGAGAAACATCCCGGCGTCTTCATCGGCGAGGGTAGAATCCAACTGGACGACCCGGATGCCGTCAAGAAGATCGAGGGGTTCCACCGGGCGGGTTTCAAAGCCATCGGAGAGCTCACCAAACCTCTCAAACGTTTCGACGACCCCGCCTACTACCCCATCTATGAAAAGGCGCAGGAGCTGGGGCTGCACGTGATGTTTCACACCGGCATCGTCAACTGGCGGATCAACCGGGCAGAATTCAGCGGCATGGACCACATGCGGCCGGCGTATCTCGATCTCATCATGCGCCGCTTCCCGAAGCTGACCATCCAGGGCGCTCATCTCGGCAACCCCTGGTACGAGGAAGCGGCAGAGGTGGCCCGCTGGGATCCCAATCTCTACTTCGACCTGACCGGCTCATCGCTGCTCAAGAAGGACAGCGACCCCGAGTTCTGGGGCAGGATCCTCTGGTGGCGGCCCTCGGTCGGCAGCGAACACTCGCCGGGCGGCGCGCACGCCTTCACCAAGATCATCTTCGGCAGCGACGAAAGGCCGGAAGGATTCCTCGGCAACATCGAGCGCTTTGAAAAGGTCCTGAACGCGAACAACATTCCTGAAGATGTTCGCGAACTCTGCTGGTACGGAACCATGGCCAAAATCCTCGGAGTGGAAGAATAAAGAGCAGAGGAAGAGCCGAAACGAACAAATCCTCGGCACTACGGGAAACTTGATTGGCTCCGGCGGCAAAAATAAAATTCGGAACCGACGGCTGGCGCGGCATCATCGCGGAAGACTACACCTTCGCGAACGTCCGGCGGGTTGCGGCGGCCGTGGCCGACTCCATACGCGCGAAACGCCGATCCTCCCGTGGTGTTGTGGTGGGCTACGACGCGCGTTTTCAATCTGACCGCTTTGCTCTGGCCGCGGCAGAAGTGTTGGCGGCTCACACCATCCCGGTGGCGTTGGCCGATCGCCCCACACCGACGCCGGCTCTCAGCTATGCCGTGATCGCACGGAGGGCCGCCGGCGCGATTGTGATAACCGCCAGCCACAATCCCTATTACTGGAACGGGTTCAAGCTGAAAGCGCCGGAAGGTTGCTCGGTCTCGCTACGCCTCACCCGGGACATCGAGCGGAGAATCCCCAGAAAGTGGCCTCCCGATTCCCCGCCTCGCAGACGAAAGCCTGCACCCATAGAGACCGTCGACCTGGTCACCCCTTACCTCAAGGATCTCGAGACCTTTATCGACTTCGACAAAATCCGCGCCTCGGGACTCCGCTTCGTGGCCGACGCCATGCACGGGGCGGGAAGGCATTGCCTGGGACGATTGTTCGAGCGCCACGGCATCCCGCACCGCGAGATTCGCAACGATCTGAACCCGCTTTTCCCCGGCATCAACCCCGAGCCCATCGACCCGCACGTCGAGGCGCTGCGGCAGGCCGTAGTAAAGAGTGGCTACGATGCCGGCTTTGCGCTCGATGGCGACGGCGACCGCATCGGGGCTATGGACCGTCGGGGCGGCTTCGTTGATTCGCACAAAGTTTTCTCGCTCCTGTTCCGGCACCTCTACGAGGGGCGCGGCTTGCAGGGTGAGGTGGTCAAGGGATTTGCCAGCACGACGTTGATCGACAAGCTGGCGGCGAAATACGGCCTCCGCCTGCACGTCACCCCCATCGGGTTCAAATACATCTCAGACATCATTCTTGAACGTGACGTGCTGATCGGCGGCGAAGAGAGCGGCGGCATCACCGTCAAGGGGCGTCCGCCGGAGCGTGATGGCGTCCTCTGCTCCCTGCTTTTGGCAGAGATGATGGCCCATCACGGCAAAGGATTGGAAGAACTGATTGCAGAGTTCGATCGCGAATTCGGTGAACATCACTATCAGCGCGTCGATCTCCGCATTGGCCTCGACAAGGCACGCAAGGTCGCCTCGTTGGTGCAGAACGGTAAGTTGAACCAGGTAGCGGGCTTGAAGGTCACCGGCACCGACACTCTCGACGGCGTCAAGCTCTGGTTCGGACCTTCCACCTGGCTGCTGGTGAGGCCTTCGGGCACGGAAGATTTGCTGCGTCTCTACGCCGAAGCTCCGACCAAAGAACAACTGGGATCGATCCTGGAAGAGATGAAAAAGTTCACCCGAAAGCACGCCTGAGCCGTGCCACGCGCTTTTTCCGGGTCCTTCATTCCAGGCAGCGAGACATCCACCCCATAGGCGGGGAAAGCTACCGATATGCGAGACCAGGGCCGTGCCCGCAGCTATCATCGCAAGCAACGGGTGTTGGGTGTCGCCGGTTTCCTGCTGGACACATCCCTTCTGGCAGCACTGCTTTTCTCGGGCGCGAGCGTGGCGATGCGCGATGCGGCCTATCGGGTTTCGACGCATCCCGCCGTCGCGCTCCTGGCTTACCTGCTCCTTCTGGGACTCATCGTCAAGCTGGCGGGCCTGCCGCTCGACTACCTCTCCGGCTACAATCTGGAGCACCGCTACGAGCTTTCAAACCTCACGCATCGCACTTGGGCCAAGGACCAACTGAAAGGCTTCCTGGTGGGAGCAGTGCTCATGGGGGTGGGAATCGAAATCCTCTACGGTACGCTGCGCCGCTGGCCGGAGCACTGGTGGGTCATCT
>JAPUME010000127.1 GCA_027294185.1 Acidobacteriota bacterium
GAAAGGAAGACAAACGGGAAAGCGTCCACGCGCTGGCCGACAAGGTGGTTCAACTTCGCATCTTTTCCGACGAAGAGCATAGGATGAACCGATCCCTGGGGGAAGCAGGGGGTGAAATCCTCTGTGTTTCTCAGTTCACACTCTACGGTGACTGCCGCAAGGGCCGTCGCCCGAGTTATGACCGTGCCGCCCGCTCCGAAGATGCACGGGCGATGTTTGAGAGCTTTGTGGGATTCTTGCGCGACTCAGGCGCCACCGTCCGCACGGGACAGTTTCAGGCCATGATGGAAGTGGAATCGGTCAACGACGGGCCGGTGACTCTTCTCCTCGACAGCGAAAAAACGATTTGAGCTGAGGGACGGGGGAGGGGGCTAAATCTTGATCTCCATGCCTTCCCGCGCGGCTTGGGCGACGGAGAATTTCTTCAGGGCCATCTGCAGGATTTCATCCACCAGGTTGTCGGCCCGGTCCGGGTCATGGTGATAAAGGACCATCTGCTTCGCCCCGACCTCCTCGCAGATTCTGACCCCCTCTTCCCAACTGCTGTGGCCCCACCCCTTCTTTTCTTTGGTCAACTGCTCGGGCGTGAACTGGGCGTCGTAAATCAGCATGTCGGCGCCACGGGCGATTTCCCTCACATTGTGGTCGCCCTTCTTATCACCCGGCTCGTTATCGCTGGCATAAACCAGGGTCCTTCCTCCGCTCTCGATCCGAAAAGCGAGGCATCCCTGAGGATGGTTCAGAAGCTTGGTGGTTACCTTGAAATCCTTCAGGCTGAAAGAGGTTTCGCCGATGGAGGAGAACCTGCATTTCGCCGGCAACGACCGCATTTCAACGGGGAAATAGGGGGTTTGCATCTGTCCTTCGAGGACCTGCCGAAGGTCGGTCTCTTTGGATTCAAGGGCGTGGAAATGGAATCGGTTGATCTGGCTATAGAGGGGGACGAAAAAGGGAAGACCCTGGATGTGATCCCAGTGATAGTGGCTGAGCAGAATGTCGGCTTCAAGAGGGCGCGATCCGCGCTCGGCGGCGAGATGGCGGCCGAGCAGGCGCAACCCGCTGCCGCAATCAATGATCAGGAGATTGCCGTTGTCCGATCGAATTTCAATGCAAGGAGTATTGCCGCCGTACCAGAGATTTTCAATTTGCGGGGTAGGTATGGAGCCGCGTACTCCCCAGAACTTTATCAGCATGGCTCGTCAAGTAGGCCCTGACATTCACATCCGGCAAAGAGCCTACATCGGTTCCCCAAAATTCGCAAGCCACTTGAGCCAAACACCCTTCTCCTTCAAGCCGTCGAAGCGGCTCGATTCCTGATCCGGCGACGAAACAGGACCTTCACCCCGTCCCGCCAGGTGTCAGCGATGCCGACCTTGATCACCTCCACCTCGGGTGAGAGGTGGGCGGCCACAGAATCGATCGTCGAATGGAAACGAAAGGCCGGTGAGATCAGGTAAAGCAACGGCGGGTCGGGCGCAAGCTCGACGCCCGGAAAATAGCCGAATCGTTGCAACTGCCGGCGTTCATTCAGCCACTTGATTCGCATCCAATAGTCGAGCCCTTGCAGGGGGAAATTGATCTCCTCGTGCATCTTTAATTCCAGCACGGCCAGCCGGCCGGATCGGGTTCGAGTGAGAATGTCCGCCACACCGCGGTCCTCGCCCGCAAAACTGCAAACCTGACGGTAAACGTGGCGATTGTCAAAGAGGTGGTTGATCTTGGAAACATCCCTGCACAAGACACTCTCAAGCCAAAGTTCCGTCCTGCGAGGGAGGGATCGCTCCGCAGACGCCCGCTTCCGCGTGGGTGGATTCCTGAGGACCCTCTTCAGCATCCGTCGAAATTCGGCCCAATCCCCCTCACGCAGGAGACGGCGGCGAGAAGGCATTCCGAAAAGAATTCGCGGGGCCAGCTCTCCTTCGATGCGCGCGAACTCCCTGCCCCGTACGCAGAGGGAAAGCGCCTTGCCCTCCGTATCCGGAATGATGTCCACTTCCCCCCGGGCGTCGCCCAGCAGTTCCTCCACAAGCTTGCGGTGACGGGATAGAAGCTTTTCTTCTCCACGCCGGTGGCGCAAGCGAGTCTCCAGGTTGCCGTAGTCGCGGAATTCAACCCGTCGGTAGAGCTCCTCCGGTGGCTTCCCTTCAAAAAGCTCGAACCGTGCCCGGCGCGGGTTCAGGAAAGCCATACGATGCGCTACCGCTCGGGTCGAACCGGGGGGCATGAACAACCTCAAACCGCCAATGGCGACGCCGTCAAGATTCCCGCGGAGCCACTCGAGCCACACCAACCCGAAGCCAAGAATCTGGCTGTAGTTCACCGGACTCTCCCCGAAGGCGGCCCCAAGAAAGGCCCAAGCGGTCCGTCCCTGGCGAGCCACTCCGCGCGTGTAGACCCCGGACAGCGAGTTTTCACGATCCGAGCGGTTGCTCACTCGCTCGAACCTCCAGGCCGGAAATTGCGCCTCCAAGGCCGCCAGAAGCTGCCGCCGAAACTCACCGCGAAGCACGCGCTGCGAAGGGCGTACTCCCAGAGCAGCCTCTCGGATTTCAAGAATGGTTGCGGTCCTGCCTGCCGCCCGCCGGACGAACAGGCCCAGCCTTCCCGGGTCCCGAAATGCAATCTCCTCTACGGCCCGGCTCAAGCTCCTCATCGGATTCCAGACCTCAAGGATCAACTTCCCAAATTGGATACGGCATTCGCAGTTCGACCGGTCCAGGTCAAAGAGTTCCTCTTCCCCCTCCACAACGACTCCATGAGGAATCCGGGCAACGAAGGACTCAATCTCGCCTTGAAGACGATTCAATTCCTCCGGGCGTGTGGGGCCGGAAAGTTTCATCAGCATCCTTGCGATTGATCCGGGTCGCGTGTGTTCCGCATTATCCCGGTCTCCCCCGGGTCCGTCAACCGTTCCATCACGAAAGAGTCGCCAGGGTTGAAAGTTGCAATTCCTTTCTAGGACCACTAAACTTGAATGGAATCATGGCAAACGATGTTCTTCGCATCCGGGACCGCGAGTTCCAATCCCGCCTCATCGTCGGCACGGGAAAGTACGCCGACGCGCGTCAGATGGTGGAGGCGCACGAGGCCTCCGGGGCCGACATGGTCACGGTGGCCGTCCGTCGCGTCAACCTCACCGACCGCACGAAGGGATCGCTCCTGGATCACATCGACACGAAAAAGTACTTCATTCTTCCGAATACGGCCGGCTGCTATTCGGCGGAGGAGGCTGTTCGCGCGGCACGGCTGGCCCGAGAGGTGGGCCTGTCGAACTGGGTAAAGCTTGAAGTTATCGGCGATCAGGAAACCCTCTTCCCCGACAATCAGGAACTCATCAAGGCCACGGAAATTCTGGTGCGGGAAGGGTTCGTGGTCATGCCCTACACGAACGATGATCTGATCACGGCCCGACGCCTGATCGATGCCGGGGCGGCGGCCATTATGCCCCTGGGCGCCCCGATCGGATCGGGTCTGGGAATTCAGAACCTGACCAACTTACGAATCATGCGCGAGAAGATCACCAGCGTCCCACTGATTGTCGATGCCGGTGTCGGGACGGCCTCAGACGCCACCCTGGCCATGGAGATCGGCTCCGATGCCGTGCTGATGAACAGCGGCATCGCTCTGGCGCAGGACCCCGTCGCCATGGCCTCTGCCATGAAACACGCCGTCATTGCCGGACGCCAGGCTTTCCTTGCGGGACGAATGGAACGCAAGCTCTACGCCAGCGCCTCCAGCCCTCTGGAAGGTGTGGTCCGGTAGGCCTCTCACGTCGACCTATTCTCCGATGATCGGCTAGGAAGCCCTGCCGGAAAATTATCGAAAAGAGATGGAAGCGATTGCCGATGGGAAGTTCTCCTTCACCAACTATTCGTTCAACTCCATTGTCGAATCCACCCTGGAGCGGGCAAAAAAGTTTCGTTGAGGCCGGGGAGAAAAATCTCCAATCCGGGGGCACTGCGGCAAACATCAACAGGCTGATCAGC
>JAPUME010000128.1 GCA_027294185.1 Acidobacteriota bacterium
GATAACGGGGCGGGCGTTCCCGGTCTGGGGGTCTTGAATCTCGATGACTCCCATGGCAGGGAGTTGGCAAGCGCTTTCAAAGCGCCCAAAATTACCTACGGAATAGACAGACTCGCAGATGTGCGTCCTGCGTCGTGGGGGAGCACACTCGTAGGGTTGGAAGCCACCTTGGACACTCCGTCCGGCGCAATATCCCTTCGTTCGTCGTTAGCCGGCGAACATAATCTTTTCAATGTGATGGCCGCGGTGGCGACAGCGATCGGCCTGGGAATTGGAGTGGATACGATCGTTGAAGGAGTGACCCGCGTCGCTTCGGTTCCGGGTCGTTTCGAACGGATCGAGGCGGGTCAGCCATTCGGAGTGGTGGTGGACTACGCGCACACCGATGATGCGCTTCAGAAACTGATTTCCTCGGCCCGTAAATTGAATCCCCAAAGAATTATCACCCTGTTTGGGTGCGGAGGTTGTCGTGACCGGGGCAAACGGCCCTCGATGGGTGAGACGGCAGGTCGAGGGAGTGATGTGGCCATACTGACTTCAGACAACCCGCGCACGGAAAACCCTCTCAGGATTATGAACGACGTCCTGGTAGGGCTGCAAAAATCCGGCGGGAAATATCGGATGGAGCAAGACCGTAAGAAGGCAATCCACCTCGCCCTGGAAGAGGCTCAGCCGGGAGACCTTGTGCTGATCACGGGTAAGGGGCATGAGACTCGCCAAATCCTGAACGAAGGGGTCATAGAATTTGACGACCGGGTAGTATGCCGGAGCATCCTGGCCGATTTGGGATACGGAAATCCGGTTCGACCGGAGGCGCGCCTCAGCGATTGAAAGCGCGAGGGTAAAATTTCGCCTGGGTTGAGAGGGGCGCCCACCTTTAGGAAAAGTGAGTCACCGTGGGTGGGCGAGTGGCTGCCATGCAACTGGAAATTCAGGAGGTGGCAAGGATTGTGGGGAGTAAGGCGGTCCCTCGCCCCGCCCTTTGTCGTGGATACACCTCGGACTCGCGCCATACCAGGGCGAGTGATCTGTTTTTCGCCATCCCGGGCCCCCGTTTCGACGGTCACGATTTTGTGCCGTCGGCGATTGAGAACGGCGCGGTGGGAGCAGTGGTATCGAACGGGCGTGTGGGGTCCTATCCGCAATCTCTTCGGCCGGTCCTGCTCGATGTTCCGGATACGGTTCGCGCCTTGCAGCAACTGGGGCAGGCAGTACGTCGCAAGTGGGCCCATCCGCTGGTAGGGGTCACGGGTAGTGCGGGAAAGACGACGGCCAAGGAGATGATCGCCGCATTGCTCGGTCTCCGGCTTCGAGTCGCCAAATCCCGGGGGAATCTCAATAATGAACTGGGCTTGCCGCTTTCACTCGTTGCTCTCGAGGCGGATCAGGAAGTGGCCGTGATGGAGTTGGCGATGTCCCATGCGGGTGAGATTCGTTTCCTGGCCGGCCTGGCGGAACCGAATATTGGCGTGGTGACGAATGTGGCGCCGGTTCACCTGGAGTTCTTTGAATCCCTTGATGCCATCGCCCAGGCGAAGCGCGAATTGGTGGAAAAGTTGAATCCCGAGGGGGTTCTGGTGTTGAATGCCGACGATGAGCGTGTCCGCGAGTTTGGCACGGGTTATCCGGGCAAGGTCGTCACCTTTGGGCTGGAGGCGGATGCGGACTACCGAGCGTCCAACCTGCAATCCAAAACGGGAGCGAGTGTAGACTTTGATTTAATGGCAGAAGGAAAGGTCATGGGTATGACGCTCCCGATGCCCGGGGCCCATAACGTGTCGAACGTCCTCGCTGCCATCGCCGTCGCCCGCCAATTCGAGATTCCCCTTGAAGAGATTCCGGCGGCCCTGAACAATCTTGGCCCTCTTTCGCAGCGGAGCGAGATTCAAAATCTCGCCGGCGGAATCACACTGATCAACGATTGCTACAACTCGAACCCACGGGCCCTGGAAGGAATGCTCCATGTGCTGGGAACATGGCCCTCTGAGGGCCGGAGGATTCTGGTGGCAGGAGAGATGTTGGAATTGGGACCTGGCGCCCCTGAATGGCACCGGAAATTGGGAGAAATGGCGGCCCGCCTCGGCCGGGTGGACTGGCTCCTTGCGGTGCGAGGTGAGGCTCAAAATTTCATCGAGGGCGCTCGGCAGGGCGGGCTTCCTGGGGCACATGCCCTCTTTTTTGAGACAGCAGAGCAAGCCGCGGAGTTACTGCCCTCCCTGGTGAAGACGGGCGACACTGTTTTGATCAAAGGTTCTCGCGGCGTGCATCTGGAAAAAGTGGTAGAAAGGATGCTGGTTCAAGCCTCCGGGTCCGCCACAGGCTAGCTATGCTCTACTATCTGCTTTACGAAAGACTGGTCGACTACGTCAGCTTCTTCAACGTATTCCGTTACCTTACTTTCCGCACCGCCTATGCGGGGCTGACGGCCTTGATGGTGTCGTTGATCCTGGGACCCTGGATGATTCGGAAGTTGAGGGAATATCAGATCGGCCAGTTTATCCGCGGTGACGGTCCGGGGTCTCACCGGGAAAAGGCGGGCACTCCCACGATGGGAGGCCTTCTGATCGTTGCCAGCATTCTGGTTCCCACGTTGCTCTGGGCTGATCTGGGCAACCGCTTTGTCTGGCTGGCGATGGGCGCCACGGTGAGCTTTGGTATCATCGGATTCTGGGACGATTATCAGAAGGTGATCAAGCGGCAAAGTGAAGGATTGACGGCGCGCAATAAAATCCGCTTGCAGATTGTCGCCGCCCTGACGGTGGGATTCGTGCTGCTGGTCCTCTCGGCTCAAGGTGTTTTTTCCACTCGAATGGTTTTCCCCTTCTTCAAACGCCTTCAACCTGATCTTTTGATCCACTCCTTGTTGGATTCCGTCTGGACCACACCCGTGGCTTTCCTGCCTTTTCTGTTGCTGGTAGTCCTGGTGCTGGTCGGGGCGTCGAATGCCGTAAACCTCACTGATGGGCTGGACGGATTGGCCATCGGCTGTGTGCTGATTGCCAGCTCGGCGCTGACGGTTCTTTGTTACGTTGCGGGCCACGCTCGCTGGGCCGAATACCTGGACGTGGCACATTTCCCGGGCATGGGAGAGTTGACGGTATTTTGCGGGGCCATGGTCGGAGCGAGTCTCGGGTTCCTCTGGTACAACGCACACCCGGCGGAGATTTTCATGGGTGACGTCGGTTCCCTTGCCCTGGGAGGAGCCATTGGAACGGTCGCTTTGATCATCAAACAGGAATTATTACTTTTCTTCGTTGGGGGAGTCTTCGTGGTGGAGGCTCTTTCGGTAATTCTCCAGGTTGGGTCTTACAAGTTGCGCGGGCGGCGAATTTTCAGAATGGCGCCCCTGCATCACCATTTTGAGCTCCTGGGTTGGGCGGAGTCGAAAATTATCATACGCTTCTGGATTGCGGCGCTTGTTTTCGCCCTATTCGCTCTGACAACCCTTAAACTACGATAGTGCAGACGAGCGAAGCAGCTTCACAACAAAACGGCACGCCACGACCGATGAGGGGATCGTCGTCGGGCCGGGGTTCCGACACCCCTTCGCCGCGGGTGTTGTTCGGGGGGGGATCACCGGCGGAGGAGATTTCCGGAAAGCGAGTTCTCGTGGTGGGACTGGGGCGGACGGGATTGGCCGTCGCCCGGTTTCTCAATAGCAAGGGCGTCCGGGTTACGGTTTCCGACAGCCGACCTCCGGCCCATTTCCAAAGGTTGATCGGCGAGCTGGTTTCCTCCGAGATCGCCATCGAAATGGGACAACACGAGGAGTCCATATTCTGCCGGCAGGATTTGATCGTCGTGAGTCCAGGCGTTGACCTTGGCTTGGGAGTCCTGGAATCGGCTCGTGAACAGGGTGTCCCTGTCGTTTCAGAAATCGAGATTGCCGGCTGGTTTCTGCGGGGAAGGGTTGTGGGCATTACGGGGTCGAACGGCAAGACGACGACCACAACCTTGCTCGGCGAAATCTTATCCGCTTCCGGCTTTGCGGTTCAGGTGGGAGGCAACATCGGCACGCCCCTGATTTCCCAGCTCGAATCCGCTTCCGAGAAGACGCTTTCCGTCGTCGAGCTCAGCAGTTTTCAGCTCGAAGCTATCGACCGATTTCGTCCCCACATGGCCGTTCTGCTCAATCTGACTCCGGACCATCTGGACCGGCATGGGTCGCTCGAACGATATGAGGCGGCGAAGGGTAATATCTTCCGCAATCAAGGGCCTGAGGACTGCGCTGTCCTCAACGCTGACGACCCGCGCGTCATGAAATTCGTCGGATCTCTTCGCAGCCGCCTGGTGCTGTTCTCTCGCAGGCAGAAGCTGCTGGAGGGCGTGTTCGTCGAGGACGGAGAGGTGGTCTATCGGACCCGAAACCTGGAGCGCGTCATCCTCTCCCTCAGCCAAATTCCACTCCTCGGTCCGCATAACCTGGAAAATGTTCTGGCGGCAGTCGCGGCGGCCGCCACCGTGGGAGCCGACCTGAAGGTTATCCCGAGGGTCGTCGCCCGTTTCAAAGCGGTAGAGCATCGGCTGGAATTTGTCCGCGAATTAAATGGAGTCAAATTCTACAACGACTCGAAGGCGACGAACGTGGATGCCACGGCCAAATCCATTTCAGCCTTTGAGGGCAATGTCCTTTTGATCCTGGGCGGAAAGGAAAAGGGCGGAAGCTTCCGGTCCCTTCGCAAGAATATTGAAGAAAAGGTCAAGGGCATCTTTCTTGTCGGCGCGGCGGCGGAGCGGATCGGAACGGAAATTTCCGGTGTTACGAAAATCATCCATTGCGGGGAGCTGACCAAAGCGGTCCATGCGGCCTTCCAGGAGGCCCGGCGGGGGGACACCGTCCTGCTGGCTCCCGCCTGTGCCAGCTTTGACCAGTTTGAGAATTTCGAACATCGAGGCCGGGTATTCAAGGAAGCTGTATCGCATTTGGCGGGCGGTTCCGAACCCGTTGTACCTGCCCCGCTGCCTCCTGGCGAGGTTCAGGTTCCACCGGAGGTTTCTCCTGCCGCCGAACAGGTTTCGCACCCGGATTCGGTTGATCGGCCTGAGGCTCCTTCGCTTGAAAGTACCCCTCTTTCGCCCCCAACGGTCCCGGAAGTGGTGGAGCGAACCGTTAAGCCGGGACGGATTCAGTTCGCGCAGATGCCTCCCCAATCGAAAGAGATTCCTGTGCCCCGGGAGCCTGACCCTTCCGCTCCCCCATCAGAGCCGACCTCCACCGTGCTGGATGTATCCGCGCTTACACGCAGAACGGCGCCCCTCGAAGGTGAGGCCGAGTCTGCAAAGGCAGAACCGGAGCAGGCGCAGGCCGAAAGGGAATCTGCCGGACCTTTCTCTCCCCAAACCTGGACTGGAAATATTGGAAAGAAGAAAAAGCACAAACGGAGGAAGAGGAGAAGGTAGCTTTTTATGCCGCGGCATTTGTCTTCGGACAGACTTCTTTTCGGCTCGACTCTGGTGCTGGTTCTCTTCGGAGTGCTGATGGTTTTCAGCGCCTCGGCCATGATGGCGGAATCCCGTTTCGGGAGCGGATACTATTTCCTGTCCCGTCAACTCATCTGGGCGGTTTTTGGGCTTCTGGTTCTCGTGGGCTTCATGCATTCGAACTACAAGCGCCTGAGGCACCCGGCGGTGGTTTTTCCCGCCTTCTTCCTCCAGCTTGCCCTTCTTATGGCGGTACTGCTCTGGGACGATTCGCAAACCATCCGCCGCTGGCTTCCTCTGGGCAAGTTTTTTTTTCAACCCTCGGAATTGAGCAAAATTATTCTGGTGATCTTCCTGGCCTACTTCCTGGAAAAGCGGCAGGGAAGGATCAATGACCTTTCTCATACTCTGCTGCCGGTGGGATTTCTTACCGGTGTTACGGTTCTGTTGGTCGTTCAAGAGCCGGACCTGGGAACTGCAGTTCTTCTGGTGCTCACCGCTTCGGCAATGTTGTTTGCCGCTGGGATGCGTGTAATCTATTTCGGTTATCTGTTTCTCGCCTCGCTGATTCCGCTTTATTTTCTCGTCGTCAAGGTGCCTTACCGGTGGGACCGAATTCTTACGTTTCTGAATCCCTATTCGGATCCTTTGGGACGAGGATTTCAGATCATCCAATCGCTCACCGCTGTAGGCAGCGGCGGAATGGACGGTTTGGGATTCATGGAGGGGCGTCAGAAACTGTTTTACTTGCCGGCTGCGCACACCGATTTCGTTTTCGCCGTGGTGGGGGAGGAGTTGGGATTCATTGGCTGCCTGGTTGTTCTTGCCTTGTTTGGCGTAATTCTCTGGAGGGGGATTCGAGCCAGCTTGAAGTGTCCCGACGAGTTCGGGCGCTTGCTGGCCCTGGGGCTGACCGCGCTGATCATCATCCAGGTGTTGGTCAATGTCAGCGTGGTGGTGGGAATCGTCCCTACCAAGGGCCTGCCGTTGCCTTTGGTGAGTTACGGCGGCAGTTCCCTGGTAAGTAATATGATGGCGCTCGGGATCCTGTTGAATGTCTCCCAGCAATCCGGTTGAGTGTCCCGCCGATCACCTCCTCGCAGAGAAAAAGGAAGATTTTCATGAAGACAGCCAAAGTTGCTTTTCAGGGGGAACGAGGCTCTTTCAGCGAAGAGGCTGCTTACAAGCTGCTGGGCAAGCGGGTCCGGGTAATCCCCTGCGAAACCTTTGCATCCACCTTTCGCGCCGTGAGCCGCGGCAAGGCGAATTGTTGCCTGGTTCCGATTGAAAATACTCTGGCCGGATCGATCTATGAGAATTACGATCACCTGCTGGAATATCGGCTGCAAATTATCGGAGAAGTGAATCTGCGCATCGTCCACAACCTGATTGCGTTTGCGGGCACCACACTGGCGAGTTGCTGTAAGGTCTATTCCCACCCCGTCGCCCTGGCGCAGTGCACGCGGTTCTTCTCGAAGCATCGAAAGATAGAAAAGATTCCCTTTTACGATACGGCGGGAAGCGTGAAAATGCTGGCCGAGAAGAAGATCAAGGGCGGGGCGGGAATCGCCAGTCGTGTTGCGGCGGCCCACTATAAAGGCCGCATCCTGCGGACACATCTCGAGGACCATCGGGAAAATTACACCCGTTTCCTATTGCTTTCCAAATCAAAGAAGAGTATTCCGAAGGCCAACAAGACTTCGCTGGTTTTCTCCACTCGCAACATTCCCGGCGCCCTGTTCAAATGCCTGAGCGTTTTTGCCTTGCGCGAGATCGACCTCACCAAAATCGAGTCGCGCCCCTTGCGAGGGCGGCCGTGGGAGTATCTCTTCTACGTGGACTTCGCCGGGCACCGGGACGACGAGAAATCGAAAAACGCTCTTGCCCATCTGGGCGAGGTGGTGAACTTCCTGCGTGTTCTCGGTTGCTACAAGAGCGCTTCGCGCATTTGATTTGAGACTGATGATTCCCGAAGAAGTCGAATGGGTGACTTTCGATTGCTACGGTACGCTGATCGACTGGGAAAGCGGCATCCACCAGGTCTTTCGAGAGTTGAGGCGCCATTACCGGCTCGATGCGGAACCGGATCGTGTATTTGAACTTTGGGAGTCGATCCAATTTCGCATGATTCAGGAGCCGTATCGAACCTACCGTGAGATTCTTCGGGCCAGCCTGTTGGAAACTCTTCGGGAAGTGGGCGGCGAGGATTTCCATGAAATGAGTGAAGCCGGTGACCTGCTGGCCGGGCGACTTCCCACCTGGAAGCCTTTTCGGGAAGTTCCGGAGGCCCTTCGGCGGCTCAAGGCACGCTTTCTGTTGGGAATTATTTCAAACATTGATAATGATTTGATTCAGAAAACAGTTTCGCAAATCGGAGTTTCTTTCGACCGTGTGGTTACGGCGGAAGATGCCCGCGCCTACAAGCCGAGCCTCGCTCCGTTCCAAAAAGCGTTGGAGCGGCTGAGTGTATCCCCACGGGCCGTGCTTCACGCGGCGTTTGGCTTCCGCTACGACCTGAACCCGGCGCGTTCGGCGGGACTCCAGACCGTTTTCGTGAATCGTTCCAGCCAGAAGATCCCCGCCGGCTACTCTGCGGATGCCGAGGTGGCCGATCTCTCGGAATTGGCAGCCCTTCTCGGATGTTAAACGGACTGCCTTAGTTGCCGAATGTCGGTCGAGTTTTAGTTAACGTTGTCCCCGAGACTCTCTTTTAGTTATGATGAATAATCATGTCCGAATCGGTCCGTGGCAAAATCTTTTTCCGAAAACGGGAGGAGAGTATGGCTAGACGATTATTTCCCTTGTTGATCCTGGCGGCCATTGCGGGGATGGCGTATGCGCAGAGCGGGTTTCAAGGATTCCGGTTCACTTCAGAGAACGAATTCATTCGCCCGCAGGAGTACCGCCGATGGATCTTCGCGGGCTCTTCGCTGGGACTTGTTTACGAGGGAGAGGAACAGGCCGATGGGGCGGAGAGATTTCACAATGTCTATATCAACCCTGCGGCCTACGACGCCTACGCTAAGACGGGCGAGTTTCCAGCCGGTACTGTTCTGATGCTCGAGATCATGACGGCACGCGAGAAGACTTCCATTCTCAACGGGGGCCGCTATGAAGATCAGCTCGTAGGCCTGGCGGCGGCCGTCAAGGCTCCGGACCGTTTCAAAGAGAAGTGGGCTTATTTCAGCTTCACCGACCCGGGAAAGCCTTTCCTCGAAAAGGCAGCGGCCAACAAACCCGAGGAGTGTTGGACCTGTCACAAGCAGCACGGCGCTGACGACAACGTTTTTGTGCAGTTCTATCCCACTCTTCGGGATGCCAGGGGGAAAGGGAACTAGCGAATATCGACGGGTGAGGGCGACTGGAAGTTAGCAGCGGAAGGCGTTCTACGGAAAACGAATGACTCACGAACAGCAGGAAGTATTCAACGTCGTCTTAGAATTGAACCGCGCCTGGGTGGCCAGGGAACGGGCGGGAATCGACGAGCGTGTGACCGACGACATCGTTGAAGTGAGTGAATATAGCCCTTATCGCCTCGAGGGCCGCGAGGAGTACATGCGCGGCATCGACGCCTACATTGCGGGTCCTTTCCGCGTCCACTCTCACATCGAGCGCGGCCCGCTGGTGAAGCTTTTCGGAGACGTGGCCCTGGTCACCTTCTACTTTGACCAGGAGATCCAGTCCGCCGACTCGCCTCGGCTGGCGCGCACAGGTAAAGAGACCCACATGCTCCGCCG
>JAPUME010000129.1 GCA_027294185.1 Acidobacteriota bacterium
ATCTTAGCCTCCGTTTCTCGTGACCAACCGGTAAAGACTTCCAGGACCTTACCTTTCCCATCCAGCAGAAAGGACATCGGTATCACGACCTCCTCCCCCGAGAAGATCTTTGGCATGGAAGACTCTCCGGTTGTGTAAACAGGGTAGAGGATGCCGTGGTCGCGCAGAAACTGGGGGACACGATCGGCTGTATCGATGTCGATGCTCACACCGAGGAGCTCAATCCCCGCGTCCTGGAATCGCGGATATAACTTTTGCAGCTCCGGCATCTCCTCCCGACAAGGCAGGCAGTAGGTAGCCCACAGATTCACAAAATATCTGCGACCCGGCCTCACCAGGCTGCGTAGATTGACCACTTCATCGGTGAGAGTACGAAGTTCGAGGTTGGGGAAGGCCTCACCCTGTTTGAAATTTAGGTTGGCAAAAAGCTCTTCCTCGCGCGAAAGCGGATCTGCCAGTTGAAAGCGCTTCTCCGCCAGCAGGTGGAGCTCATCATTCTCCTCCCTGATCTTCAAGGTGGAGCCGGCGGCGACATCCGTGAAACGCTGAACGGTACCGCTGGGCCACCTGATTTCGATCCATTCCGCTGCCGGGTCCGTTCCCAGACCGAACAGCAAGCGCGGATCATGTTGGGATAGGAACCCGCTTCCCCCCGCTTTGATTTTGGTGAGGGTGCCCGCCGAGGTTCTTACGCGCACGACGGTTCCGAAAGCATCTCGGCCGCTTTCAGATCCCTCCAGATGGATCCGGATAAAGTTGTTCTCTTGCCCGACGTTGTTCCGAAACAGGAGGTGAGCTTTCCCCTGGAGAGTCGTCAGGAAGATGTCCGAATCGCCGTCATTGTCAAAATCGGCGAAGATCGCTCCGCGCCCATCCGTAATGGAATCGACTCCCGAGACGCCGGAGATGTCTAGGAATCGCTTTCCGCCCACATTGAGGGCCAGGAAGTCGCGTTCAAAGCCGCTGAAGGAGAGGCCCTGCTGGAAGATGGCGCTCATGTGGTTCGTTTGATACTGTTGATTACCGGCTTGCTCGACCTTTTCTGAAGCGGCCACGACGTGACGCCAGAACAGACTTCAGGTGTCCTTCATCGATTTGCCGGAGATAAAGCCATTGGGAGTATAGAGATCTTCCCAGCCGTCATTGTCGAAGTCCACGAACCCGCCCCCAAAGGCCCAACCTCCCTGCAAACTGCCTACCTGGGCGGTGACATCGTCGAAAGTTCCATCTCCGTTATTCTTGTAAAGGCTGTTTCCCACGGCGAGCTTCTTCAACAAGAGCCCGTCGGTTTGTTCCTCGGGGAAAAGGCGCCGGAGAATTCGGTTGCCGGCGGTCGAAGACATATTCGTGATGTGGAGGTCCAGGTTGCCGTCGTTGTTGTAATCTCCAAAAGAGACGCCCATGCCGAATCCGGGATCCTCCAGGCCCTTGAGCGCAGCCGCATCAGTAAAGCGGCCCCCCTGGTTCAGGTAGAAACCGTTCTCCCCGAAGTCGTTGGCCACATACAGGTCCTGGTCCCCGTCGTCATCAATATCGGCGAAGGCGGCTGCATAGCTCCACCGCCCGTCGTCGACGCTCCAGTCTGCGGCCGCTTCCCGGAAGGTACCATCCCCCTGGTTGATGAACAGCAGATTACGAGTGCCGTTGGTAGCCTGGTGCCAGGCATTCGGCATCACCATGCCGTACCGGTTGTAGGAGGCTACGTAGATGTCCGGGAATCCGTTGCCGTCCACATCGGCTGCCACGGCGCTGAATCCTACGGCGCGTACCGCTACCTTTGCGGGTCCGGAAACGTCCCAGAAGTGGAGCTCACCATCGGGGATGAGACGATTTTCGAGCAGAACCTGCGAACCAACCGCAGCAAGGAACAGATCCACATCTCCGTCATTGTCGTAGTCCAGGAAGAGCGGGCCCGACCCGCGTGGGGCATATTTCACCAGCGACTCTGCCGATATATCCCGAAAGCGGCCGTTTCCTTCGTTGAGATAGAGGTAATTCTGATCCACTCCGGTAGTAACCACATCCAGCAGGCCGTCGCCGTTTACATCGGCGGTGGCTGCGCCATGGTACATGAAGCCGTCATTCGGCTCCACACCGAAGGTCGGAAAGACGGCGGATACCCCGGCAGGCACTGAGACTTCGGAAAAGAGATCCTTCAACGCAATTCTTGATTCGAGGGAGTTCAGGTCAAACCGGCTGATGCGCCAGGGGTTATTCCCCTTCTTGCTGGCGTAAATATCAGCCCAGGCCGTCACCCATTCCCGATGTCCTTCATGATCCCGGCCGATGAGGTAGAATGCTACGCGGGCACTACCCTCGGTCTGCCGCGATTCGTTGAAGGTTGCCCGCTTTACTTTGAAGCGGACATCCTCGATCTCGGAAAAATGATGCAGAAACCCCTCCCAACCCCGAAGGAATTCCCTACGAGAAAGGGATTCAAGCGTGCGATGTTTTTGTTTCCAGCCGTGCGTATAAATCCATTTCAATTCATGCACCAGAGAATCCGGCTCGCCGGGAAGTGGTCTTGCGACGATCGAGTTGGCGATAAACT
>JAPUME010000013.1 GCA_027294185.1 Acidobacteriota bacterium
CCCAGAGCAATCAGGGGTGCGATGACCAGGGAGACGACGGCCATCAGTTTGATCAGGATGTTCATGGAGGGGCCGGAAGTGTCCTTGAAAGGGTCGCCCACCGTATCGCCGACGACGGCCGCCTTGTGAGCCTCCGAGCCTTTGCCCTCGCCGGACAATTTTCCTTCTTCAATCAACTTCTTGGCGTTATCCCAGGCGCCGCCTGCGTTGGCCATCATCAGGGCCAGTAGGACACCGGTCGCGGTGGCTCCGGCCAGCATTCCCCCCAGCGCCTCCGGGCCCATCACGTATCCCATCGCAACAGGCGCCGTGATTGCCACGAGGCCCGGCGCCACCATCTCTCTCAGCGCCGCAGTGGTGGCAATGTCCACGCAGCGGGCGGCATCGGGCTTGGCGTCTGGATCTCCCTTCAACAATCCCGGGATCTCACGGAACTGCCGCCGGATTTCCTCCACCATTTTCCCTGCGGCGCGCCCCACGCTGGTCATGGTCAGTGCGGCGATAAAGAAGGGAAGGATGCCTCCGATCAGCAGGCCGATGACTACGCGTGCATCGGTAATTTCCATGTGGACGGGAGCAAGGCCGCCCGCGAGACGCGTCTGATCCACAGCGCGGGTGAATGCCGAAAACAGCGCCAGGGCGGTCAGAGCTGCCGAGCCGACGGCGAACCCTTTGCCCATGGCCGCCGTGGTGTTGCCGAGCGAGTCCAGTTTGTCAGTGATCTTGCGAACGGCATCCCCCAGGTGGCTCATCTGCGAAATGCCTCCCGCATTGTCGGCAATGGGTCCGTAGGCATCCACGCTCATTGTGATTCCCACCGTGGCCAGCATTCCCACAGCGGCAATACCGATTCCGTAAAGTCCCGCCATTCGATTCGAAACGTAAATCGCCAGGCAGATGGTCAGAACCGGCATCGCACAACTTTGGAAGCCAACAGCAATGCCGTTGATGATGTTGGTGGCGGCGCCGGTTCGGGAGGATTCGGCGATCCGGCGAACCGGGCTGCCGGAGGTGTAAAACTCGGTGATCAGCCCGATGGCAACCCCTGCCACGGTCCCGGCCAGAATGGCCCAAAAGACGTTAAGGCTTACTCCTAATCTGGAAATCAGCAGGAAAGAAACCACCAGGAATAGCGCGGCGGCCAGAATCGTGGAAGCGCGAAGAGCAGCGGCGGGACTCGTGTTTGAGAGGAGGCGCATGAGGAGAATTCCTATCAGCGACGCTCCCAATCCCACCAGGGCCAGATTCAATGGCAGGCCCATCAGCGCGAGCACCGATGCTTCCGGGTTCGGATTGATCGTCGTCAACCGTTCGAGGAGTGGAGAGGAAACCGTGGCGCCGATGGCAATGGTGGCGATGATTGACCCCACGTAGGATTCGAAAATGTCCGCGCCCATACCGGCCACATCGCCCACATTGTCACCGACATTGTCGGCGATAACGCCCGGATTGCGCGGGTCATCCTCGGGAATTCCCGCCTCGACCTTTCCCACCAGGTCGCTTCCTACATCGGCGGCCTTCGTGTAGATGCCGCCACCCACGCGTGCGAACAGAGCGATGGAGCTCGCCCCCATGGCGAATCCGTTCAGGTAGGATACGGTTGAAGGATTGCCGAAGAGTTGAAAGAAGAATCCCACCCCTAGAAGACCGAGGCTTGCGACCGCAAGCCCCATGACCGTCCCGCCATCGAAGGCTACCAGAAGCGCGGATGCCTGACCCTTCTCGCGAGCGGCCTGGGTTGTGCGGACATTGGCTTTTGTCGCGGCTTTCATGCCGAAAAAGCCGGCGGCTATCGAACAGAGCGCTCCGCTGACGAAGCAAATTGCCGTTTGGGGAGACAATTTCCATCCGAGCAGCAGGGCCGTGACCACGACAAATACGGCCAGAATTTGGTATTCCCGCCGCAAGAAGGCCATGGCGCCGGCCTGAATCAGGGCGGCAATCTCACGCATGCGTTCGCTGCCGTCCGGGCGACGAGTAATGCTGATGTATATAATGAAGGCAACGGCCAGGCCGAAAAGGCCACTATAAGGTGTTAGTGAAACCAGGCTTTCCATCGTGTTTGTTACTCGCAGTGGCTATAAGTCATTGCAATACAATAACTTGAATTGAAGCATGAGATTGGATGCTAGGGGCAGGAACCGGTCCTGCGGGTCATTGGCTGCTTCGAGATTCACACCCATTTGGCCCGGCTCCCTTCTAAAGGGGCGGGGCACCCTAGGCAAGGGATCGAACGTTGCCGCTTTTCCAGTATAGCTTGACCTTGCCTGAATAATCCAGCCTCGAAAATGGTGCGGGGCACTGCAAACCGAAATCTTTCGGTGCTTGAGGCTGAAACTAACCTCTTGTGTGTTTCAAGTTCTTGGCTAAGGGCGACCGGCATAAGGGGTGGGAATCACGAACTTCCATTTTACCATCGGAGGTCAAGTGATGAAGCACAAACCCTATTCCCTGGCTGTCACGGTTTCAGCAAAGAGTCAGTTTCGTTTCAAGGTTTGAAGAAGTCCCTTGAACTCTTCGCGGATGCCGAGGACGGTCCTCGACGGTCCCGTTAGCTTGAAAAATACCGGACCCTGGGGCGCATCCACAATCGCGGCCAGCATGTGGAAGTCTGGCTTGGCCGCTGCCGTTCGTGCCATGGGGCCCCGCGAGGCAAGATAGGTTCCCGCAAGGCTCACGGTCGTAACCTTCAGGCCATTGATGATCTGTTCGGCCACCTTGGCGACCTTTGAGGAAGGCCCTCCGTCGGGTTGCTCGAATTGGCTGACCCAGCGGTCGATGTTTGCCTGAACGGTTCCCCCCTGGCCGACCCCGAAATAAAAGACCGCGCACTCGGCGTCCTCAGGGTCGCCGGCGGCGGCGGGGACTCGGTAGGTTGCGGTACGCATGGGGCGCTCAGGGCCTTGGGTCCATCCATCGGGCGCTGCCCAACTGATGCCCCCTGCCTGCGCCACACCTTTCCGGGTTTGGGCCGTTGAGGCCCGCTGCGTTTGCACTTCGCCGCTTTGGAAATTGCTGGAGCAAGCCAAAGTCGCAATCAACAGTGCCATCACGACCCACCGCAGGTCTTTCCCTTGTAAGAGGACTAGAAAGTTCATACTCTATTCTCCTTAAAGCAATCCTTTTCTACGGGGCAAGGATTCAGCCGCCGCCCTAATAACCTGGTCAAGAGATTATACCCCAGGGTCCGAGGTGAGAACTGAGTGAGACGTTCTCCAGTTCAGGCCCGTATGCGCCTCGATTCTCGATTCAAGTCGGTCTCCTCGCGGGCTGCCCCCTGAGCGCGGTAGAAGACACATCAACCCGGAA
>JAPUME010000130.1 GCA_027294185.1 Acidobacteriota bacterium
TCCACCGCCATGCCCACCGTCAGAACGATTCCCGCAATGCCGGGCAGCGTCAGAACTGCGCCGGAATAAGAAAGCATGGCCATCAAGATCAGCAGGTTCAGCGCCAGCGCCACATTGGCGTTTATACCGGCTCCGCGGTAATAGAGAAGCATTGAAAACATCACCGCCAGCAGGCCGACGATCGACGCGACCACTCCGTGATGAATCGAATCGGCCCCGAGCGACGGTCCCACCGTCCTCTCCTCGAGGTAGGTTATGGAAGCCGGCAGGGCGCCCTCACGGAGCACGAGCGCAAGATCGGCCGTTTCCTGCTCGGTGAAACGGCCCGTGATTTCCCCTCGCTCGAAGATCTGCCCGTCGATCCGGGGAGCCGTTTGAATCTGCCCGTCCAGCACGATGGCCAGTAGCTGGCCCACATTTTGTCCGGTAATGCGCCCGAACCGGGTTGCCCCGTCGCGGGTCAGCGTAAATCCGATGCTTGGGAATCCGTTGATGTCACGCGAGGGATTGGCGCCGCTCAAGTCGCGCCCCGTCACGGCGGCGATTCGGTTGACGATGTACCATTCGGGGCTGGTGGCTCTTGTCGAGCCGGGGGCGGTCCGCAAAAGATCGGTGTCCGGAGGCAGGATACCTCCCCGCGCCGCCAGGGCGGCATCACGCGAAGAAAACGGGCCGTCGGCGACCAGTTTCAACTCCAGCATCGCCGTCCTCTGGATGATCTCCTTGACGCGTTCGGGCTCATCCACTCCCGGAAGCTGGACCAGGATTTCATAGTCCCCCTGGCCGTGTTCCTGAATGGTGGGTTCGGTCACTCCCAGGGCGTCCACACGCCGGCGGATGGTGCTGATCGCCTTTTGCAGTGCATCCAGGCGAATCGCGCGGGCAGCGGTGACGCGCATACGCACCCGCCAGGAAGCGACTCCATCCTGCACGGTCGGGCCGCTCAGGTCCCACTCCAGAAGCTCGTCCCGGATCAGGTCGCTCAGAGTCGTGCGGGTTTCGGCATCCTGCGGGATGCCTCGAATCAGTATCTCGACCGGAGTCACCTTGCTGACCTCATCGTAGGGGATACCATCGGCGGTCAGCCGGTCCCGCAAACGCTCCAGGGCAACGTCGGAGTTGACTTTGACGGCATCCTCAACCTGGACTTGCAGGATCAGATGCGTCCCCCCGCTCAGGTCCAAACCCAGGCGGATTCGGTTCCCCAGGCTGTTCCTGAGCTCGTCGAAGCTGGTCGGAATGCCGATGATCCCCACAATGCAAAACAGGACGACGGCGAGTATCACGATCGTCCTGTTTCTTAATCGCTTTTCATCCATAGAAAAAACCTAATTGCATAGGAAAAGGGTAATGCAAAGGACTAGCCCGAGGTTCCCTTGGTCACCGCAGGTTGGAGACCCTGGATCGATGCGCGGGTAACTTCAATCTTGACCTCAGGGGCCACTTCGAGAACCACCACGGAGTCCCGGAAATCTGCGACGGTGCCGTAGATACCTCCCGTTGTAATGACTTTGTCGCCCGTTTTCAAATTATCAAGCATCTCCTGCGTCTTGCGTCGCTGCGCCTGCTGCGGGCGGATTACGAGGAAATAGAAGATGCCAAAAATTATGAGCATCAGGGGCAAAGGGCTTTGGAGGAATGACGCCCCGGCTCCCGCTGCCAATGGGAATACGCTTATGATTGCCACGCTGTTTTTTGCTTACGAGAAAGGAATTTGACCCTGAAAGGCAGGAGCGAACTTGGTTGGATACCGCAGAGAAAAAGCAAACTGTGGTTGCCTCGCACGCAAATTAACACACACCGTCCCCTAGGGACCCGGGCGTAATTCAGAAAATAAGGTGTAAAACACTCCTCGCACCAGAGCCTGCCTGATTCTGCGCATAGTGTCAAGGTAAAAGTGGAGGTTGTGATGAGTCAGAAGCATCGCTCCCAGCATTTCATTAGACTGAACCAGGTGGCGCAAATAGCTGCGCGAATACCGGCGGCAGACCCGGCATGGGCAGGACGCATCCAGCGGCCCGGCATCCCGACTGTAACGGGCATTCTTGATCACGACCTTCCCTTCCGAGGTGAACGCATAGCCGCTTCGGGCGTTTCGAGTGGGCAGGACGCAATCCATCATGTCGATGCCCCGCGCGACCGCTTCCCAAAGATCCGCCGGTGTCCCCACACCCATCAGATAGCGCGGCTTCTCAACGGGTAACAGTTCTGCGGTAAACTGCGCCAGCTCGTAGGTCTCCGGTTTCGGCTCACCGACCGAAAGACCTCCGATGGCGTAGCCGTCAAATCCCAGGGCCAGCAAATCCTCCACACTCCGCCGTCGCAGTTCGGGGTGGACCCCGCCCTGAACGATTCCGAAAAGGGCCTGGGCGGCGGCGCCGTCGCGGTCGCGCTGTTCCGCCACAAACCTGTGAGAACGCTCGGCCCAGCGGCTGGTCGTTTTCACAGCCCGCTCGAACCGTTCAACCCCCGCAGGAAACTCCACACACTCATCGAGCGGGACGATTACATCGGCTCCCAGGGCGGTTTGGATTTCCATCACGCGCTCGGGAGAGAACAAGTGGGATGACCCGTCGAGATGTGACTGGAACCACACGCCGTCGTCGGTGATCTTTCGAAGACCCTCCAGGCTCATTACCTGAAAGCCGCCGCTATCGGTAAGAATCGGATGAGGCCAGGCCATGAACCCGTGCAATCCGCCTGCGGCGCGTACCACCTCGTGCCCCGGCCGCAGGTAGAGGTGATAGGTATTGGCAAGGAGCATCTGGGCGCCCAATCCCTCCAGATCATCCTGAGTAGCTGCCTTGACCGTGGCCGCTGTCCCGACAGGCATGAAGGTTGGAGTTTCCACCGGCCCGTGAGGCGTGTGCAGGATGCCGGCCCGTGCTCGCGAGGAGGGGTCGGAGGCGACGATCTCGAATCGAAAGTTGTCCGGTGTCACAGGAAGTATCTTAACTTAGGTTGGCCTTCACGCAATGATGACAACCGCACTTTTCCCGATAGGGGTGCGGGTTCGCCACCTGATCGCAACCAGGGCAAGAGCCGCCATGGATGCGCCATCCGCGTATCTTTATAATGTTTGATTACCCATGCAACATAAGTAAGCGCTGTAACCCATGGCAGATCGGTAGCGCAGAATCCGTCTTGTAGTTCTGCGGTTTGTCGCGGAACCAACCGAGCCGCGGAACCTGAAAACCGGGTTCCGCGCTACCCGCTATTTATGAGATGGGTTCCAGTGGATGGATTCGGCCAGATGGTAAATCAGGCCAGATGGCAGGAGGCGAAATGTTCCGGCTTAATTTCGCGCAGTTCGGGCTCCTCGACGCGGCACTGCTCGACGGCGAGCGGGCATCGAGGGTGAAATCGGCAACCCGTCGGCGGGGAGGTCGGCGAGGGCAACTCGGCAATGGGGATGGCGGAGGCAGCCTGCCCGTTGCCTTTTACTCTTCCACCGGTCGCTTCACCCGAAAGAACCGGCCCCGGCAGAACGGGCACGGATTGGATGAGGTTCTGCGTATAGGGATGAAGCGGGCTGGTTACAACTTCCTCAGCCGGCCCCACCTCGACGAGTTTCCCCAGATACATCACTCCGATTCGCGTTGCCACGTGCCGCAGGACCGGAACGCTGTGCGAAGTAAGCAGGTAGGTCATGCCGAATTGCTGCTGCAGGTCGAGGAGGAGATTGAGGATTTGCGCCTGCACGGAGACGTCGAGCGCCGCCACCGGCTCATCGGCCACCACGAATCGAGGTTTCAGGGCCAGTGCCCGCGCCACGGCAATCCGCTGGCGCTGCCCGCCGCTGAACTCGTGAGGGTAGCGGCCCAGCGAATCGCGGGGCAGGCCCACCGCCTCCAACAGTTCCGTGGTTTTTTCTTCCATACCCTCGGTCTCGCCGTGAACGGCGAACGGCTCCTGCAGGATTTCGCGCACCCGCATGCGGGGGTTGAGCGAGGCAAAGGGGTCCTGAAAGATGATCTGCATCTGGCGGCGCATCCGGCGCAACTCCTCGGGCGGAAGGCTGCCGAGGTCCCGCCCCTCAAATAGAACCTGGCCGCAGGTTGGTTCAATCAGGCGCAGAATGCATCGGCCCAGCGTGGACTTGCCGCAGCCTGATTCCCCCGCCAGGCCGAAAACCTCGCCCCGCCGAAGCGTCAAACTGACCCCGTCCACGGCGCGAACGTAGAGCTTCGGCTTGAACCATCCGCCGGCCACGGGAAAATACTTCCGGATCTGCCGCACCTCGACCAGTGGCGAGGGAGAATCGTTGTCGGGTGTTTCTGAGGGATGAGCTTTCAAAGCAGGATTAATTTAGCACTAACACCAGTGGAGGGCAAAATTCCCTGCAGAAAAATGGGCATGGCCCCGGGGTGGAAGCGTTCGCTTCGGGCGGAAGGCTTCTTGATTTGCCCCTTACCCGCGCGGGCCGAGGGTCCGGTCGAGATCGAAGGCGGCACTGATCAGCGCGAGGTGGGTAAACGCCTGCGGGAAGTTCCCCAGGGCTTCACCTGATGAGCCGGTCTCTTCCGAATAGAGGCCCAGGTGGTTGGCGTAGCCGAGCATCTGTTCAAACATCAATCGTGCACTTTCCAGCCGGGGCCGGTCTTTGCGTCCGGCGCGGGTGAGCGCCTCGACCAGCCAGAAGGTGCAAATGTTGAAAGTCCCTTCCACCCCCGACAGACCGTCCGCCGTCTCCTCCACGTTGTAGCGGTAGA
>JAPUME010000131.1 GCA_027294185.1 Acidobacteriota bacterium
GAATTCTTGCGGCGTTAATCGCGCAGATATTCGAAAGTCTCAGGAGTCATTAAGCTTTGGAACACGCAGCCGGACCGCTCTGGTTCACGGTTTTATTGAATAAACTGCTCGCCGCTCCTGTCGCAGGAGGTCTCCACGCGCTGGGCATTGAAGTGGAGCACCCCGCGGCTCCCATCCCCGACCACATCGCCATGCAGGTGCTGGTCCTATTCATCCTGTTTGCGGGAGCGTTCACGCTTCGCCGCCGGCTCTCGGTAACCCAGCCGGGGAAATTTCAACAGGTCATGGAAGTTGTGATTCAATTCCTGCGCTCCCTGGTGGATGAGATTGTTGGTCCAGTGGGCCGAAAGTATTTGCCTCTGCTGGGAACGATCGGTCTTTTTATCGTGGTAATGAACTTGATGGGGCTTGTGCCGGGATTTTCAACCCCCACAGCGTATGCGGCTGTGCCGTTCGGGCTTTCGCTTGTGGTGGTGGGAATCTATCTGTTTGCGGGCGTCCATCATCATGGGTTTTTGGGATATATGAAGAGCTTGTGTGGACCTCTGTTGGTTATGACTCCGCTGTTTTTTGTTCTTGAATTGGGTGTGCCTTTAATTGCGAGGCCTCTGTCCCTAACCGCGCGGCTCTGGGCGAACATGAATGTGGGAACCGTTTTGGAACACGAATTCGCCAAATTGGTTCCTATTCTTGTTCCCGCCATCTTTATGGGTCTCCACGTCGTCGTGGCAATGATTCAGGCATACATCTTTATTTTGCTGCCATGCGTTTATCTCGGCATGGCCGTTTCTGAAGAGCATTAATTTTGATTTTCTCCGCCAGCGTGAGCCTTGCCTGTAAGAGGGGTGGCAGGGAACCACCCACTGATGGAAATTCACTCCGCAAAGGAGCAGATGAATGAAACGTACAATAGTAGGTTTTCTAGCGGTGATGGGAGCCGCTTTGTTGGCGACGCCCGCCTATGCGCAGGAGGCTGCCGGTGGAGCAGCTTATTCCACCGTCAATTGGGTCGCCCTGACTGCCGGTTTTTCAATGGCCATTGCCTCGGCGGTGTGCGGCCTTGCTCAGGGAAGAGCTGTGGCGGCCGCCTGCGAGGGGGTAGCGCGCAACCCGGGCGCAAGACCCGGCATTCAATTTTTCCTGATCTTAGGTCTGGTGCTGATTGAGTCGCTGGCCCTTTATACCTTCGCGATCATCTTCGCCGTTGTCGCGGCCTAGTCGAAACACAGATGCAAGGCCCAAATCCTTTTTCAGGGTGCGTAGGGTTTCTTCTTGCGCACCCTCGAACCTTTTCCGCTTGTATGAGAGTCTCCTCCCTGTTGGGTTGACCTCACCACTGTGTTGAGGTAACAATTCTCTTGCCCTATGAGTTGATTTCATGAGAGCTGCCGTTCTTGAACAAGCCGGGTCTCCATTGGTGATTCGAGACGTGCCTCGCCCCGAGGTGGGTCCGGGTGAAATCCTGTTGCGGGTGCGCGCCTGCGGCGTCTGCCATACCGATCTTCATTTGGCGGCGGGCGATTGGCGATTGCCGAAGCTGCCGCTCGTTCCCGGCCACGAGGTGACGGGGATTATTGAGCAAGTGGGCGCGGAAGTTCAGGAACTCAAAGCGGGCGACCGCGCCGGGATACCCTGGATTTATTGGAGCTGCGGCAGTTGCGAGTATTGCCTCGCGAACAACGAACCGCTGTGCAGCAAACTTCAGGTGACCGGCTATACCGTCGATGGCGGGTACGCTGAATACCTGAAGGCTCCTGCGACCCACTGCATCCCCCTGCCCGAGGGAATCGACTTTGTCTCCGGCGCACCGCTTTACTGTGCGGCGCTGACCACTTATCGCGCCCTGAAGATTTCCGGCGCGCGCCTAGGCCAGACCGTCGCCATCTGGGGGGTGGGAGGGCTCGGTCACTACGCGGTCCAAATTGCCCGCGCCATGGGATTGCGAGTTATTGCCGTGGACATCCTGGAATCGAAGCTCGATTTTGCCCGTGAGCTGGGCGTCGATTTTACGGTCAACGCAAAAGAGAAGGATTCCGTGAAGACCATCAAGAAGGCCGGCGGCGCAGATGTAGTCATCAACCTGGCGCCGAGGGCTGCGGCCATCGAGCAGGGTTTCCAGACCTTGCGACGGGGCGGAGCACTGGTGCTGGTGGGCCTGCCGCCGGGGAACTTTACTCTGCCCATCTTCACGACGGTTGCCAAGGGAATCCGGATTTTGACTGCCGCGGTAGGTACGCGCCAGGATTTACGAGAAGTGTTGAGCCTGGCGGCGGAAAAGAAGATCCACTCGGTCTGCGAGACGGTCCCGCTGGAGGAGGTGAATTCTGTCTTCCGCCGCATGGAGGAGGGGCAAATCACCGGGCGTGTTGTTATCGAGTTTCCTTAAAGGGCAGGCGTAGGGGGTTTAGGGAAGAGGAATCGCGGCCACGGTCTTTGAAAGGAACCAGCCGGGAAGAATTCCCAGATAGAGTGTTCCGAGGACACTCAGAGCCAGCGCCGCGCCCAGCGCCCAGGGTATCGACTCAGTGGGCGCGGGACGCGGGCCTTCCCGCATGTACATCATCACCACGACGCGAAGATAGTAGTAGACCGACACCGCGCTATTGAGCATTCCCAGGATCGTCAACCCGATCAACCCCGAATTGACCGCCGCCGAAAAGAGGTAAAACTTTCCGAAGAATCCCGCCGTCAGAGGGATTCCCGTCAGGGAAAGCATGAAGATGGCGAGGCAGGCGGCCAGTGCCGGACGTTCGCGGCTGAGTCCCGTGAAGTCCTCCAGCCGCACCCACCGATCACCTTTCCCCGCCAGATGCGCCACCACGGCGAATGCGCCCAGGTTCATCAGAGAGTAGGCTACCAGGTAGAACATGACCGCCGCGCGTCCCTCGGGGGTCCCCGAGGCAAAGCCGACCAGGATGTAGCCTGCGTGGGCGATGGAAGAGTAGGCGAGAAGCCGCTTGATGTTGGTCTGAACAAGTGCCGCAAAATTGCCGAACGTCATCGTAAGGGCGGCGGAGATCCACAGGATCCAGAATCCAGTCTCGCCGGTCGGCTCAAATACGGCGAGGGCGATGCGCAGGAATACGGCGAAGGCGGCTGCCTTGGGACCGGCGGAGAGGAAGGCGGTGACCGGGGTCGGCGCTCCTTCGTAGACGTCCGGCGTCCAAACCTGGAATGGCACACAGGAGACTTTGAAGGCCAGGCCGACGAACATAAGAATCATTGCCACCAGAGCCAGCCGGGTTGCTCCTAAGGGCGTCTGTAGCCGGTCGGCCAGAATCGTCAGGTTCGTGGTGCCGGTCAACCCGTAAACGAAAGCGATGCCGTAGAGGAAAAACGCTGTGGCAAAGGAGCCGAGCAGGAAGTATTTCAGTGAGGCTTCATTCGAAAGGGAGTCCTGGCGACGATAACCTGCCAGGATATAGGTTGAGATGGATGACATCTCAAGACCGAGAAAGACCACGATCAGCTCGGCCGAGGCAACCATCAAGCCCATCCCGACCGTGCCGAACAGGATCAGCGCGTAGAACTCGCCCGGCGGAAATCCTTCCCGCTCGACGTAGCCGAGGGAACTGAGCAGGGTGAGCGCGGCGATGGCCAGCAGCAAGAAACGGAAGTAGACGCTGAATGCGTCCCCGAGGATCATCCCACCAAATGCCGTGCCCGTCTGGCCGGCCATGAGAACGGTTGCCGCCGCTGCGGCACCGGTCCCCACCAGCGCCACAATCCCCAGCCATTTTCTTCGCGATGGCCGAAGAAACGGGTCGGTCACCATAATGAGAATAGCGAAGCCTGCCAGGACAAGCTCCGGCAAGATCAGCATCAGGTCCGCGCTTTGAACCGGTGAAGTTGACATCAATCTACCTGGAACAGCAGCTTTCTATCGGACGAGGGACACCCTTCCCAATTCGCACGGGTAAGCTTGGCGTGTCTTGCCCCTGCACGTAATAGATTCGTGCGGAATCGAGCCGCGTGAGAATCTGCCTGGTCGTTCCGTCCAGCCTTCGCAGAAAAGGTTGAGGGTAGACGCCCATCCCCACAATCGCCACCGTGAGAACCGCGAGGATGAATACTTCCCGCGGTTTGCAGTCTCTCAATCGGCGGTTCTCTTCGTGGGTCACTTCCCCGAAAAGGACTCGTTGAATCATCCAGAGAAGATAGACCGCGGCAACCACGACCCCCAGGGCTGCCAGGACGCCGAAAAGCGTGCGCGCCTTGAACGCACCGAGGATGATCAGGAACTCGCCGACGAATCCGTTCAGCAGCGGCAGCCCGAGCGAAGAGAGCGCCACGAGGACGAAAAATGCGCTCAGACGGGGCATCGGCGTCGCAAGACCTCCGAAGTCCCGAATCAGTCGCGTGTGGCGGCGCTCGTAAAGCATACCGACCAGAATGAACAGCGCGCCGGTCGAGACCCCGTGGCTTGCCATCTGATAGATGGCTCCCTGGATTCCGTTCACGTTAAAGGCAAAAATGCCGAGAACGATGAAGCCGAGGTGGCTGACCGAAGAGTAGGCCACCAGCTTCTTCAAGTCCGGCTGCACCATCGAGACCAATCCGCCGTATAGAATCCCCACGATGGCCAGCACAGAGATGGTGGGTCCGTAAGCTTGCGCAGCTTCGGGAAACATCGGCAGGCAGAAGCGAAGCAGCCCGTAGGCTCCCGTTTTCAGCAGCACACCCGCCAGGATGACCGACCCTGCCGTCGGCGCTTCGACGTGCGCGTCCGGCAGCCAGGTGTGGAACGGGAACAGGGGGACCTTGATGGCGAAGGCGACAAAGAAGGCCAGAAACAGCCAGGTCTGCGCCGTTCCCGATAGCACGCTTTCCGGGCCGGAGACGCGGGTCAAGATGGTCTCCCAATCGAAGCTGCCGGTGACGTGATAGAGATAGATGATTCCGACCAGCATCAGCACGGAGCCCGCCATGGTGAAGAGAATGAATTTCACCGTGGCATAGATGCGGCGCTCGTGGCCCCAGATGCCGATCAGGAAATACATGGGAATCAGCATCGCTTCCCAGAAGACGTAGAAGAGAAACAGGTCCAGCGCCAGGAAGACTCCGAGTGTCCCCGCTTCCAGCAACAGAAGAAAGAGAAAGAACTCCTTCGCCTGATGCTCGACCGACTCCCAGGAGGCCAGGATGGCCAGAGGAGTGAGGAAAGTGCTCAGCAGCACCATCAACAGGCTCAACCCGTCCGCGCCGATGAAGTAGTCGATGTGAGGAGAACTGATCCATGACGTGCGTTCCACAAATTGCATTCCGGGCTGATCCGGTGAGAATTTTGAAAAGGCCACGGCAGCCAGCACGAAGGCGAGAACGGAAAAAAGGAGCGCCAGCCAGCGGATCCGCCCGTGTTTTTCTCGGTTCATCAGCGCGATACTCACCGCTCCCACCACAGGGGTGAAGAGGATCGCCGTTAGCAGATGGTCTTGAATCCAGTCCATAATCTTTTGGCTGCCCTGCCTTCTCTAACCGCGCGAAACGATGTAGCCCAACCAGATCACCGCGCCCAGGATGATCCAGGCGGCATAGCTGCCGATGTTGCCGGATTGAATTCTGCGCACCCAGGAGCCCAGCATTCCCGCGCCCTGTCCGGTCCCGTTGACCAGCCTGTCGATGGCTCCCACGTCGATGCCCCGCCACAGAATCGTTTCTGAAGTCCAACGCAGGGGACGCACGAAAAGAGTGTCGTAGATTTCATCCACGTAATATTTGTTCGCAAGCAGGCGGTAGACCAACCCGAGCCGTTCTGCCGTTCCCTTGGCCCAGCCGGGGAAGCGCAGAAAGAACAAGGTTGCGATCAGAAACCCAAGCCCTGCGGCCGTAAGAGAGGCGATCAGGACCGTGGTTTCACCTTCGGCGGCATGCGCTGTAGCTGCTATTTGAGAAGCCGAGCCGGGAGCGAATACCGGTTGCAGAAATGCTTCAAAAGCTCCACTGCCCGAAGAACCCTCGTAGCTAAACCAGCCGCCAACCACCGAAAGCATGGCCAGCAGGACGAGCGGCACCCTCATGGACGGCGGGCTTTCGTGAACGTGGCTGCTCAGCTCCGGCGTCAGCCGCGACGACCCGAAAAAGGTGAGGAAGACGGCACGGAACATGTAGAGCGACGTCAGGCCTGCCGTAAATATCGCCAGCGCGAAGATCCACGTGCCCCCATAGGGCCCCTCGCGCGCCGCGACCAGGATGGCTTCCTTGCTGTAGAAGCCGGAAAGAAACGGCGCACCGGCGATGGCCAGCGTTCCAACGAGAAAGGTTCCGAAGGTCCAGGGCAGGTGGCGGCGAAGTCCGCCCATCTTGCGCATGTCGAGCTCACCCGCCAGAGCGTGCATGACGCTGCCCGCTGCAAGAAACAGCAGCGCCTTGAAGAAGGCATGGGTCATCAGATGGAAAATCCCCGCCGCAAACGCGCCGAGACCGCAGGCCAGAAACATATAGCCGAGCTGGCTGATGGTCGAGTAGGCGAGAACGCGCTTGAGGTCGTTTTGAGCCAGCGCGATGGTTCCCGCGTAGAAGGCCGTGACGCATCCGAGCACCGCTACCAGTTGCATGGCAAACGGCGAGGCTTCAAACAGGAGATGCGAGCGGGCCACCATGTAAACCCCCGCTGTCACCATGGTGGCGGCGTGAATCAGGGCGCTCACCGGTGTCGGTCCTTCCATCGCGTCGGGCAACCAGACATAGAGCGGCACCTGGGCGGACTTTCCCACCGCGCCGAGGAGCAGGAGCAGACAAATGGCCGTCAATCCGACTTTGGCCTCCTCGGGCAGGTTTCCCACCAGGTAAAACAACGATTCGAAATCCACCACGCCGAAGGTCCAGAAGATCAGAACGATTCCAAGCAGGAATCCGAAATCACCGATGCGGTTGACGATGAAGGCCTTCTTGCCGGCGTCGGCTGCGGACTTTTTCAGAAAATAAAAACCGATCAACAGGTAGGAACAGAGGCCGACGCCTTC
>JAPUME010000132.1 GCA_027294185.1 Acidobacteriota bacterium
ATCACCTACGTCAAGGAGCAAATGGGGCATAGCTCAATTCAAATCACGGTTGACGTTTACGGCCACCTTATTCCAGGGGCTGATATCCAATGGATAGACCGCTTGGACTCGAAAACAAATCCGCAACCAAATGCAACCCAGGCGCAACCAAGCTCTGAGCACGAGGCTGGATATGTGCTGCAAGTTACTGAAAGTAATGGTGTAACTGAGGATAACCACACTACTGCCTTACGAACCGTAGAATCCTGCGGCGTCATCCTTAGCAGGGATGTACCTCCCGGATCCACACGGGGTGATTCCGGAGGAGGCTAACTTACAGAAAATACTGGCACTTCTATGTGACTGATCTTACCTGGACCCGTTTTCGGGTCCTGCCTGTTCCGCGTTGCTTAGAATACCCGAAATCACCCCATATTCGTCAAGTTATGAAATGCAAACATGGGAGCAGACCCAGCCAATACCAACCGGGGCAAGCGGAGATCCCGAGTTGGCTTGCATTCAAACTAAAGCTGAGTAATGATTGATGTATCTGGACATTCGGAGGAATACAAATGGGTTGCTCGACGCCAAGTTCACCAAGACTTCCTGCCTCAGGGCAGCGAACGGTTAAATGCGTGAAATTTCAAAAGGAACTACCGGGGCTGGAAAAGCCTCCCTGGCCGGGAGAGTTGGGCCAGCGAATCTTCGAAAGTGTATCCGTTGAGGCCTGGGACCTGTGGAAAGAACATGCAAAGATGGTGATCAACGAATACAAGCTGGCCCCCTGGACCAAGGAGGGCCAGGAGATCATTCAGGAGCAACTGGAGAAATTCTTCTTCGGCGAGGGCGCCGCGCTCCCTCCCGGCTACGTTCCCGAGCAAGCCAAACAGTAAAGCCGAAGAATCGAAACGCGGGAGCCTTCGACTCTCCCAGACGCTCTGTCTTGTTTCTGGATTCCCGTGGGGCGGGGAATTCACACTACCGGCAGGACGGTACTGATTCGAAACCGGAGCATTTTGTGCGCCCGATGGAGGGACTCTTCGACCTCTGCCGGCGTATCCGCACGCGCGAAGATAAAGCCCAGGTAGCTGGCTCCCTCGGGGAGAGGAACCAGCATCTGCTGGGGCTTCGCGGTAATACGAATCTCCTCAACCCCCGGCGTTCGGCGCGCTTCTTCTTCCCCTTCCACTCCTTCATAGAGTCCTTCGCGGGGGATGGGAATCATCATCACGCCGGAAGCCGCGCGCTCCCGGTGAACTTCTGATATGTCCTCGCCAAGAGCTTGGCGGAGGATCAGCTCCTCAAGCGATAGTCCTCGCAATCCCTGCTCGAAGCGAAGCGAGCGGGCGCAAAGTCCGCCGATCGAACGGGCGGCCACCTCCAGAATCCAAACCCCTTCGCCATTCAACCGTACCTCGGCGTGGAGGGGGCCGTGCGAGAGGCCCAGCCCTTCTGAAGCCCGCTGGACGCCCTGGATAATCCGTTGCTGAGTCTCCGACGGCAGCCTGGAAGGGGTAACGTATAAAGTTTCTTCGAAATAGGGACCTTCCAGCGGATCAGGCTTTTCAAACAGCGCCAGAACTTTCAGTCTGCCTTCCATGAGCATTCCCTCCAGGGCGTACTCGCGCCCGGCGATATACGTCTCCACCTGAAGGAACCGGCTCGTCTCCTCACGCAGGACCTGCACACCGCGCGAGAGGAGCAACGACTTAATCCTCTCAAAGGCCTCAACAAACTCCTGAGGGCTGTTGGCCCGAATCACTCCGCGGCTGCCCGATAGTGCCAGGGGCTTGAGCACGCATGGGAACTCGATCTCGGAGACAAACGCACCAGGATTCTCATCGATGGAAAATCTTCGAAAGGAGGGGACCTTGAGACCTGCAGATTCGAGGCGGCGGCGAGCCTGATACTTATCCCGACAAGCTTCCACCGCTTCAGGAGAATTGGTGGCCAATCCCAGTTGGCGGCAAGCAAGCGCCGCAGTGGGCGTAGCCCGGTCACCGAGAGCTACCAGTGCGTCCATGGGATGGCTTCGCGCATAGTCGACAACGCTGCGAGCCGATTCAGAGGGATTCTCAAATCGTAGAGCGAGCGCGCCGTCCTGCCAGGGGTCGTCAAGCTTATGGCAACGGTCCGAGCCGAAGGCAACCTTCAGGCCCAGCTTTTCCGCTGCCTCGACGAAGGCACGGGTCTGGTAGCCCGTGGTGGTACATAACAGGAGCAGCCGTTTCTGTTCTGTTTCCTGTAAACGCTGCTGGGGAATTTCGGAGTGCATCGTTTGGGCGGGATTCTTGCTTGCCCGTTCCACCTGTCTCAATTTCAGAAAAGAGCGACCTGCTCTTCGGTCGGCTCAGCTCAGCAATACCAGGGCTCATCCATATAGGGGATCGCCGCGCGGGGCAGTGGTACTTGCGACAGGCGAGGGTCACGAAGATCCGTTCCGGCTTCCTCCCCGACGCGTTCCCAAATCGAAGTGAAGATTTTGCGCCGGCTCGCCCCCTCCGCCTCTCCCTCCTTGACTCGCTTCAAGACATCAGCCTGCAAACGGTCTACGCGCGGGTCGGGGTGCTGCCAGCGGTAGCTGAGGGCTGCCTGATCAAATCCCTGAACAAAGCTCCATGTCTCCGAAAGCTCGAGCAACTTCGAGCCGGAGGGAATCAGGAGTCGAATCGCCAGCTGGATGGGGGCTACGTTTTCTACCAGATCAAGTTCGAGCAAATCCGAGAGAAGCTTCCCGTAGCCTTCAAGCGAGGTCCAGGGCGTGAACGCCACGAAAGTAGGGGCCAGAGTCAGCCTCGTCTGCCGGAAGCGGCGAACCACTTCAAAGAAATCTTCGCGCGTGTGATGTTTCGCCAGTAGTTCGAGAACGCGGTCATCGACCGACTCGACCGCGCTCGTAACAAACAGGCAACCCGTGTCGCGTAACGTGGGAAGATGCCGCGAATATTTCAGGAGGTGCTCAATCTTGATGGTGACATCGTAGGTGAGGTTCTGGTGTTCCTCGTGCAGCTTTTCCACAATCGCAAGCGAATGACCGGGACCATTGAAGAAATCGGGGTCGCCGAAGGTGATGTGCTCGGCGCCGCCCGCAACCTGCCTCCGGATATCTTCCAGAACCACTTCGGGCTGAACGATTCGGAATTGTCCATTGTAAACCGGCACCACCGGACAGTGGCGACAAAGGTGCAGGCAGCCTCGGCTCGCCTCCGTGTAGCCGACCGTGCGGCGTTCTCCATCCCCGGTGCGCAAACGGGCGTAGTGGCCGAGCGGCAGGAGGCCTTCGCGCTCGGGCACCAGAAATTTCTGCTTTTGTAGTGAAATCGTCGGCTCGGTTTGCCCGCTCTCCTCCACCGGTCGGGTAGCGCGGCGGAGCCTGCGCATCAGGCCGACAAGACCTTCCTCGAACTCGCCGCCAAGCAGCGTTTGAACACCAACCCCGCGTAGGTAGTCTGCATTCATCGGCGCATAGAGGCCATAGCAACAGAGGTGAGCTTCGGGATTGAGCGTCTTAATTCGCTCGATGGCCACTACGGCGATGCGGGTGGCCGTGTGCATGGGGAGATAGAAGGCCACGAGGTCAGCCGAACGAATCGTTTCGGCCCGGAGCGATTGCTTCGACAAATCGAGGCAGGTGACCGTTGCGCCCTCCCGCCGCAACCAGGCGGCCGGGGAGGCTAACCCGAAAGGCTGGCGGCCCAGTTCATAGGTGGAAATTAAAACAACCTGTAGTGAGTTTCCCATGACTTTCGAATGCTGTAGTTTGACTTTGATCCTAGCACATTACCGAAGCATTATCCTCTCGGCGCCCGGCAGGCTCCCGGCTAATCTTCAAGACCGCCCAGAGGGAACGCAACCATTTCCCCGGGCCGAAGCGACAACGGAGTGGAGTTTCTCAGCAGATTTCGTCCCGGACGGTACTCTGAGTCGAGCAGAAAAACCTTTTGCACTTCTTGCAGGTCGCATTTTCCGTCGTCCCTTGCGCCGCCCGCATCCACCCCCCGCAAATCAAGGCATTGAAAAGCGATAAGCTCAATGTCCTCCTCCGCCGTGCCGGGAGGAAGCTCGACTGTAGTGCGAGACCATCCGTTGCGCGAGATGGCAAACTCATCCCGTCCTTTATGCGAACTGTGCCAACGGCTTTGTCCCTTGAGCTTTACCCAGGCCGTCGAGCCGCTGGTTCGATGATCGGCGCGCAACTCCACATAGAGATACTGGCGGGGATCACTCACCGCAG
>JAPUME010000133.1 GCA_027294185.1 Acidobacteriota bacterium
GCGCCCGGGGTGTGCCATGGCAACTTCAATTTCCAGCTCCGGGACCCCACTTCCGTGGGTGCTTACCCCGCCGGTCGCAGCGGGTTCGGCCTCGACGATGTGGTTGGGAACGGGTGGGAGTGGACATCGACACTATTCGAACCCTTTTCCGGCTTCCAGGTATTCCCTCTTTATCCGGGCTATTCCGCCAATTTCTTTGATGGGAAACACTATGTGGCCAAAGGGGGATCGCCTTTCACGGCAGCCTGCATGTTGCGGCGATCCTTTCGAAATTGGTTCCAGCCGCACTACCCTTATGTCTATGCCGCTTTCCGGTGTGTGGAAAACTGAAGGAAGGAAAATGCGTGTCATCCTCTAGTTCCGCTGTCGATTTGATTTCTGAATTTGCCGCTGATGTCCGCGCGGGATTGGGCCACGCCGGTCAAAAAACTCTTCCCTCCAAGTATCTCTACGACGACATCGGTTCCATGCTGTTTGAAGTGATCTGCCTGCTGCCGGAGTATGGCGTGACGCGCGCCGATGAGCGGATCTTAAGGGGTCATGCGGATGAAATCGCAGAACGCATGGGATTTCCCGCTCACGTAGTGGAGCTCGGCGCAGGAACCGGCAAGAAGACCCGCTGGATTCTGGGACCCCTCTGCCGGCGGCAACCCACGATCTACTATCCGATTGAGATTTCCCCCGCAGCCCTCGAAATTTGCCGGCAGGAGCTTGCCTCTCTGGAGTCGTTGACCTTCAAAGGATTTGAGGGGACTTACCTGAAGGGCATGGAAAAGGTCGGCGCTCAACGCCCCAAGGGGGAATCGCTGGCGGTTCTGTTCCTGGGCAGCACGCTGGGAAATTTCGACGGCGGAGAGGCTGAATGGTTCCTGAGCCAGGTGCAACGAAGCATGATGCCCGGTGATGCGCTTCTGCTGGGGACCGACCTCGTAAAACCTCTTGCCCAGTTGCTGCCTGCCTACAACGATTCTCTTGGAATTACCGCCGCGTTCAATCTGAACGTGTTGGCCCGGATGAATCGTCATTTGGGAGCGAATTTCGATTTGTCCCGGTTCCGGCACGACGCCCGCTACAACTCGAAGGCGTCTCGCATTGAAATGCATCTCGTCTCCGAGGTGGACCAGTCCGTGTCCATCTCCCATTGCGACCTGGTAGTTTCCTTCCGCAAGGGGGAAACGATCCGGACCGAAAGCTGCCGCAAGTTCAAACTCGATGAAGCGCTTCAGATGGCCAAAAGAACCGGCTTTCGGTGTAAGGCCCAATGGATCGATGAGGAGTGGCCCTTTGCGGTAAGCCTGTTTGTAGCGGTCTGAGAATCTCACCTTTCTCCTTCCCAAACCGGAAAGCAGGGCGGGATAATCCCCAAAACCTTCGGATCGTGACGACGATATGCGACTGCTTGAAACAAGAAGTCTGGGGTTAGCTCTCCTCTTTAAGGTTCCCTTGATTTAAGTTACTCTGAAGCTCCCGTTTTGGAGGCAGGGAATGTTCAAAGTGAATTTGCGCCTGGTCACTCCGCTGATGCTGCTGTTACTGGGAGGAGAGGGTAATCTCTGTGCCCGGCAGCCCGGGGCGATGAGGGCGCAAAACGGTGAAGGGAAAATTGAAGGAGTGGTAACGGATCCGGACCGGGCCCCGATTGCCGGTGCACTCGTCTCCTTGCAGGGAGTGGAAGTCAATCTCCCTCGGAACAGGCGGACAGACAGGCAGGGGCGGTTTGAATTTCCGCGTCTTCCCATCGGCAGTTATACAATCCAAATTGAATCGACACCCTTTGAGATAACGAGCCGAAGCGTCGATGTGAGTTCGGGGGAAACCGTCGTCTTGCGTGTGACTCTTCGGATTGCCCCGTTGAGGGAAACCTTGACGGTTACCGCCACCGGCTCCGAGCAGCGGCTGGGAGATATCCCCACCGAGGTGAACGTGCTCACCGAAGAGGATATCAAGGGATCCGCCGCGCTGTCGCTGGCCGATATTTTGAAACAAATTCCAAGCTTCAGTCTTTTCCGCCGAACCAGCAGTCTGGTGTCTCATCCGACGGCACAGGGAGTGTCGCTCCGAGGCATCGGGGCCAGCGGCGCCAGCCGCACGTTGGTGCTGCTGGATGGGATCCCGCACAACGATCCTTTTGGAAACCACGTCTACTGGAGCAAGGTTCCGACCCTGCAGATCGAAAAGATCGAGGTGGCCGAGGGTGGACTTTCCAACCTCTACGGCAGCTCGGCGATGAGCGGCGTAATCCGTGTAACCACGAAACGAGCGAAGCGAAACGACCTCGAAATCAAAGGTCAGACGGGCATGAGAGGAATTGGCGATCTGGAAGCGTTCGGCCAAAGGCGATGGGGGCGGCTGGGCCTCGCGGTTGGCGGAAGAGTATTTCGCATCGGAGGATACAAGATTGTTCGAGCGGACCAGCGTGGTCCGGTCGACGTGAAGGCCGACTCACGACACCAGACCTTCAACTGGCGGCTCGATTATACGACGGACTCACGAATCAACCTTTTCACCAATGGCCGCGTTTTCCACGAGGATCGCCAAAACGGAACTCTTCTCCAACAGAATTCCACTCAGGAAACATATCTGGGTGGCGGATTGCAAGGCCGTACCTCTGAGGAGGGCGCTTGGCGGGTGAATATTTTTTCGCACATTCAGGATTTCAAGAGCGATTTTTCCCGGGTCTCATCGGACAGGCAATCGGAATCCATTGCTCTCGTTCAGGATATTCCCTCGCACGATGTCGGCGTCAGTGCGCAATGGTCCGGGCGCCTCTACTCTTCTCATCGGTTTTCGGTGGGTGGTGACGGCCGTTGGATTGGGGCGGAGGACCGTGAGGAGGTTTTTACGCCGACGAACGTGAACATTCGAGACCGTCTCATCGTGGCCTCTCAGCAGTTGGCGGGCTTCTATGTGGAGGATGTTGTAACGGCGATTCCCCGGGTCATGCTGGTCCTGGGTGCGCGATTCGACTCGTGGCGGAATTTTTCCGCATCGCGCCTGGAAACTTTCAACCCCACCCAACAGACCACGTTGACGCAGTTCCCGAATACGGAAGAGTCGGCCGTAAGTCCCCGGGTGGGCCTTCGGGTTCACCTGCGCCGACGGGTGGCCCTGCGCGCTTCGTTCTACCAGAGTTTCCGGGCTCCGACCCTCAACGAGCTTTACCGGCCCTTCCGAGTGGGAAACGTGGCGACGGAAGCAAACTCGGACCTGGGACCGGAACGCCTGACAGGGGGCGAGGTCGGGCTGAACTTCCCTTTGAGCCCGAAGCTCTTCCTGCGCGTGACGGGCTTCTGGAACCGGCTGAAGAATCCCATCTCGAACGTGACCCTGTCGGTGACGCCGGAGCTCATAACCCGGCAGCGGCGGAATCTGGGACGCACGCGTGCGCGGGGCGTGAGCGGGCAGGTGGAATACCGTCACAATTCCCGATGGCGCATTCGGGGTGGGTACCTCTTCAACGAATCCACCATTGAAAGCAATCCCCTGCAAGCGGACCTCGTGGGGAGATTCATTCCCCAGGTTCCGCGACACCGGGCCGGCATGGGGATAGGTTATTTCCATCCGAAGCAACTGCGCCTGAATTTTCAAGCAAGGTATGAAAGCGTGCGGTTCGATGACGACCAAAACCAGCTTCAGCTGGGCGATTTCTTCGTTGCCGACCTGAGCCTGTCTCGGACGCTCGGCAACCGCTGGGAACCATTTCTGTCGGTCGAAAATCTGTTCAATCGAAGCTACCCGGTCCGTGCCGTTCCCGTGGTCATTATCGGGGTTCCGGTGACGGTTACGGCAGGAGTTCGATTCCGTTTCTTCCCCTTATAGTTTATTCAGGCAGGACCTGCGGGCGTGCGTCTACTCTTCGAACTCGAGTGTTCCGAACTGTTCGTACTCGTGAAACCGCCCTTCCACCCTGGACCACATCCAGGCGGTCCTCTTCTCGCCGTCGTGGTCGACGCGGTAGAAGTTCGCCCGCCAGCGCGTGCCGGGTTTCGGGGGAACGTTTTGAAGAGGGGTCAGCACCTCGTAGGGAATGAAGAACTCGGCGCTCCATCCCTGAATGGCGGCGCCGGACTTCCTGGGTCCGCCGCGGACCGCCGTCGCCTTTCGAATCTTCCGCTCGCCATCGTAATGCCAGGGACGCCAGCCCAGGAATTCGCCCCCGAAGTTGGGAACCAGGATCGGCAGTTCATAGTTGAGCGGAGAAATTTCGTATTCGAAGTAGATGGAATAGCGCTCGTCGGTCCACAGAAAGACTTCGTACACGTCTTCGGTCCAGAGGTCCTCGAAGTCCTGGGTAAAGCTGGCGGTAAGCTTCGAATCAGTGCCGTCCATCAGAAAGTAGATTCCCTTCTTCGAATAGAGCACCTTGAAGCGTGCCTCGTAGGAATGGCCCTGGCTCGAGCGCTTGTGAAGCGGTGTCCAGCCGGTTTTTTCCCAGGCAGGGTTGCTGCCGTCCCCCGTCACTTCGAAATCAGAGGTGGATTTCACCTTCAACGAGGGGCCATCGGCAGGGCGCCCTGCCGCCCTCAGCGCAAAACCTCCCACAAGCATGATCAGGGAGAGACAGCAGAGCAGGGAGTTCCTCAGACTCATCATAGTTTTTTCCTTCAGGGGCAATCGCGCTACTGTGCCGCGGCTTCCGAGATCTGAAACGACCGGGGGCGGAAGAGAAACTGGACGATGTTGCCCTCGTGAGGCTGGTACCAGTCGAGTTTGATGGTAGGGATGGGGCCGATATTCAGCCGGTCGATCTGGGGCGCATCGATCAGCTTACGCTGCCACTTTTTTTCCTGAGTGATGGCGCTGCAGACCAGGGTAGAGCCGATTCTCTCGAGCATCTCCTCCTGAGGGCATTGGACCACGCTCACGAAGGGAAACATGAACTCGGTGTTGGCCAGTTTCGGCTCGGGGGAGTCGCAATGAATGACCGTAGGCCTCAGATAACCGCAACGCTCTTTTTCCACGAGCCGCGGACCGAATTTGGCCGTGATCTCTTCGACGCCCGGCTCCGCGAGTTGCGCCGTGATGGTGTTCCAAATCGCCTTGGCCGCTCCGGGCACGGTAAAGGCGGCGATGCCGGCCTCAGGGTCTTCCGGCGGCTTGGGTTCCACCTGTCCCAGCCGCTCGGCCAATGCTGCGGCGATTTCGCGCGTGTGGCGGGAAGCCCAAATGCCGGAGCAGTTGATGCAGCCGCGCCCGCTGTTGAGGAATACGCTGTCCGCCATGAGGTCGAGGTAGTTCTCCCACTCGTCCACCACGTCGTCGCCCAGGAGAATCTTGCTGAATCCCGGCCCGTGGACCTGGATGCGCGGGTCGCCTTTATATCGCTCCACCGTAGGGGTTCCCCCGAAAATCAGGCAGCGGTTCGTCCGCCCGACCACTTCAGCCCCGATATCTCCGCCGCCGGGATAAATCGAGATCACCTCTTTCGGTAAGCCCGCCTCGAAGAAGGCTGCAGCCATGCGGTAGGGAGTCCAGGGCTCCTGCGGACCGGGCTTCAATACCAGCCCGACCTGCATGGGAATCACGGGTAGCCACAACGTATGCACGCCGGGGGAATTGGAGGGGAGCACCATCCCCACGACGGGCGCCTGGACCTGGTAGCTGACGGTGATGCCGCGAGATTCCATTCCGTACCCTCGCGTCAGGATGCTCGTATCCAGCCCCCGTGTCAGCGCGTCCAGAATCTTGTCCATGTGGGTCAGCACGAGGTGGTTCTTTTCCATGTTGCCCTTGCACATGTGTTCCGGCAATCCGGTGCTGGCCGACTGCTGGCGGGCGAAATCTTCCGGCGTCTGTTCGCCATCGCCCAGGGGGAGAGTTTCCTTGAGAAAAAGGTTCGCCGCCTTCTTCATAATGCCGATCAGCTCCGGGGCCGGGATCTCGGTGAGGATTTCGCGCGCGCGCCACGCCTGCTTCATGTCGCGGACCAGCAGGCCGGGATTGGCCTGGCTGACCTTGGCCAGCGTCTCGCCCGTAACGAAATGAATCACGGCGTCCTCTTCGAGGCTCGTATACGGCTGGCCCCAGCGCAAGATGGGTAATTTCAGCATGGAGGTTCGGCTCCCGATGAAGGCTCAGTAAATTTCCAGGATCGTCGCGGCGGCGAGTCGGCGAATGGGTCGTTCCTCGCTCACGCCGTCCCGGGAACAGGATTCACAGGGCGGTTCGCGCGCCCCATTGTCAGGTTTCTCCGTTTGACAGGGTAATCTTATTCTGCGCCCGTGGGCAAGTCAACGCCAGGAGGAGGTAAGCACGATACCCCCCTGTTTCTACCCA
>JAPUME010000134.1 GCA_027294185.1 Acidobacteriota bacterium
TTACCAGGATGAAGTACAACCGAGCGGAGAAGTGCGGCGCAGACAGCGGGCCGTGCGGTTGGCCCCGATCTGTCCGGACTACCGTTCTAAGAAATCGGTGGAGCCGTTGAGGGATGAACTGTTCGCAAAGCTCAAGCTCAATTCGCCGCGGTACAACATCGCCAGCACCATGACCCTAACCCAATTCGCCCACAGCCATTACTTGCCTCGAATTGAAACCCAACTCAGACCATCTGTTTCCAGCACCCACACATATAACTGGCGGAAACAGGTCGAACCTCTTTGCGGGCATATTCGCTTGAGAGACTTCCGGACTTGCGACGGCCAGCGTGTACTGGACGAACTGGCCAAGCGTGGTTTGAGAAGCAATACCTTGAGGAGACTCAAGAGCCTGTTGAGTGGAATCTTCTCAGAGGCGATCCGCCAAGGGGCGCTGGACGGCACCAACCCCATGCGCGAGGTCCGCATCCCGACCACTCAAGCTCCGGCACCGATACCAACTCACGCTTACTCGCTCGAAGATATACGGCGGATGCTGTTCGTCTTGGGGGAGCCGGAACGGACCATTCTAGCAACGTTCGCTTTTACGGGCATGCGCAAAGGTGAGGTTGCGGCCTTGCGATGGGAGCACTGGCATGACGGCGCTTTGTGGATCGAACAGTCGGTTTGGCGCGGCAAGTTCACCGAGCCGAAGTCGCCGAAAAGCAAGGCTCCCGTGCGGATCATCGCACCCCTTGCGGAGATGCTCGAAGCGCACCGCAACGGAAAGACTGAGGGTCTCGTGTTCAGTTCAAGCTTGGGGACGCCGCTCAGTCTCGACAACCTAGCTCGCCGCGTCATTCGGCCCAGGCTCAAAAAGGCGAATATTGCGTGGCACGGTTGGCATGCTTTCCGGCGCGGACTCGCAACCCGCCTCAAACAGGACGGTGTGGATGACAAGTCGATCCAAGCGGTCCTGCGCCATGCCAGCTATAGTGTGACACTGAACAGCTATGTTCTTGCAGTTCCGGCGTCCGTTGAGAAGGCGATGGAACGGTATGAACAGCAAGTATGCACCATGTATGCACCCGATCCGGAGGTCAAGGTTGTATAAAGTCAGGCAGATCAAGCAGGTATGCTGGCGCGCCCGGGGAGACTCGAACTCCCGACCTACGGATTCGAAGTCCGGCGCTCTATCCAACTGAGCTACAGGCGCACAACAAGCTTACATCAGATTCGCCGCCGGAATTAAGGGTTTTGTCCTCCGCCGGGATGGTTTTAGTGGCCTTTTCCCGACCCGATTTCATGGTATACTACGCGGGCTTCCTGCCTGTCGGTTGAGTGTAAAAAGAAGCAAACCTCGTAGGTCACTTCAGCCCGGAGGACGGTCTGTATGTCGAATCGAGCCGTGTTTGTTACGTCCTTTCTCATTGCGACGGTGATTTTATTCGCCGCCTTCTCCCTGACCCAACTCTTCTACTTCCACCTTTTCGAGTCGTTGATCTACGTGCTCATCGCCCTGATGGTCTTTTACGGCGAAAATCGCTACAGCTACATGCTGGGGATTGTCGTGCCCTCCTTCTGGCTCCTGATGGAGTCGGTAATGGGATATTTCCGGGATGATGTGGCAAACTTCCTTCTCGTGATTACCCGCCAGACGGTACTCAGTTATGATTCCGCCTTGCACGGTGCGGTGTCGATGCTGAGCGCTATTTTGCTTTTCTACAGCGTACGGGTTTACCGGCGGGAGGTTGGTCGAACGGGATTGGGGAAGAGCCTGGCGGTGAGCGGCGGAGTCGCAGCGATCTATTACGCGATTCTTCTTTACTGGTACACCTTTGGCATTTCGCAGGGCCGGGCACTCCCGTTGTAGTCCTGATCGCCCAAGTCGTCCAAGTCAGTAGTCGGTTCCGGTACCCCGGAACAGCAAATCCCAGAGTGTCCCTCCCTCCAGAAGTCTCTTGGCGCCTCCTGGTGCTCCGCCGTTCTTTTTCCTGATTAGATTTACGGGCGAGTCGTGATGGCGACCCAATCCTGCCGGTGAAAGGCAGGTCGATGGGAGGGTGCGTAGACCTGCACCACCTCTTCGGTCCGCAGTCCTTCGCTTTCGAGCAGTCGCACCAGCGCCTGTCGGCTGATGAAATAGGGATGGGCCACCTCGCCGAAGCGAGGCAGTATGCGCTCGATGAAGTTGCGAACTACGGCGAAGATTCGCGGATGAGTGTAGACGCCGACGATAACCTTTCCGCCGGGGCGCGTAACCCGAATCAGCTCTCTAACGAACCGCTCGGGTGATTGCACGTGGTCAAGAACGTTGAAGGAGAAGACCAGGTCAAACCGCCCCTCCGCGAACGGCAATCCCTCTCCCATCGCGCAAACCTGACGCCCGCCGGTTTCCGGGGGACAGAGAGGCCGATAGACGCGCATCAAGGGATCGAGGAAGACCTTGTGTGTTGTGGGAAGTATTTGCGTCGCGCAGGTGGGGCCGGAGCCGACCTCAAGAATCTGCACTCCGTTGCGGGCCTCATTTTCAAATCTTCGAAGGAGGGGATGATAGCGCGTGGCCACGCGTTCGATCTGGTGCGGCATGGCGTTGGGAGCCTGCCAGAATTCGGCCTCGTGGCGTTGCGCCTTCTTCCAACGGTTCTTCTTAACGTCTCGCAGGGAAAGGGGGATTCGATCTGTCATGAGGTGGAGAATCGGCCCTTTTTAGAAGATTCCCGACCGCCAGGCCAAAAACAGTCCGAAGGCAAGGCTGAAGGTGCCTGCGGTGACGCGAAGAGTTTTTTCAAGAAACTGAATGCGCTTTCCGGCCAGGGCCAGCGGCAGGCTCATCACCAGACTCACCAGCACCATGCCTCCTACCGAACCCAGCCCGAAAACGAGGATGTAGAAAACCGACATCAGAACGGATGGGATTACTCCTACCACCAGCAACATCAACGTCCCGGTGCCGGCCATGCCATGGACTAAGCCGACTATAAATGGTTTTCCGCCCAGTTGCAGCAGGTGATGATGCCGATGGTGATGTTGCTCGTCCTCATGTTCCTGCTCATTCTCGCCGCGCAAGTGCTGGTGGAAGTGAAGATGGGTGTGCGCAACTCCGTCATGGTCGTGGGAGTGCAGATGAAGCGGAGGACTGCGGAACAGTCTGGCCAGTACGCTCGCTCCCAGAACCACCAGAACGCCGGCCACCCCTAATTCCAGATACCGGGTCAGTTCAGGGGTCACGACGATGCGCAGCGCCAGCACCGCGCCTCCGAACGCCATCAGGGCCAGCGTGTGTCCCAAACCCCAGGAAGCGCCGACCAGCGATGACTTCCAAAGCGTGCGGTGTTCGCTGACGATGGTGGAAACGGCCACCAGATGGTCCGGGTCAAAGGCGTGCCGCAGCCCCAGGACGAATCCCAGGGTCAGAGCGCTCCAAATGGGGAAAGAGGTGGGTTCCAGCAGGCTAGTCAATTCGAATTACGTCTCCCTCGTATCGTGCCTCGATGAATTCCCGGATCTTCTCCAGGGCTTCTTCTAACTGCGCCTCATCAGCCAGATAAACCAGTCGGAAGTGGCTCGTGTCATCCTTCTCGCCGAACCCGCTCCCTGGAACTACCAGGACGCCTGTTTCCCGCAGAAGCTTTCGCGCGAATGTCTTGTCGCTTCCGGCAATACGAATGCGAGGGAACGCATAGAATGCGGCGCGCGGGGGCTCGACGCTCAATCCCGGCACTCCGGTCCATTGCTTTACGACCAGGTCCCGCCGGGAGCGGAGTTTTTTCCGCATTTCTACAAGGTGAAGCTGGGAGCCTTCGAGCGCCGCCGGTATGGCGTACTGCTCGGCGTGATTCGCGCTCAGCCGGGTGCGAAGCAGCTTGTGCATGGTGTCGATGTAGGACTGAAGAATTTCCGCCTCGCCGCTGACCGTGACCCAGCCCAGCCGCCAGCCGGGAACCAGGTAGGACTTCGAAAGTCCGTTCAGGGTAACCGTGGGAACCTCAGGGGCAAGTGCGGCGATCGAGGGAGTTTTCTCCCCGGATTCGAGAGACAGCTTGTCGTAGATTTCGTCCGACAGGATGACCAGTCCGTGCTCCCGCGCCAGCTCGACGATTCGCTCGAGCGTGCCGAGAGAGCTGACCGAGCCGGTGGGATTGTTGGGATTGATGACGACGATGGCGCGCGTCCTGGAGTTGATCTGCTGCTCGATTTGGTCAACGTTCGGCTCCCAGCCCAGGTCTTCTTCCAGGTCGTAGAGG
>JAPUME010000135.1 GCA_027294185.1 Acidobacteriota bacterium
ATGACCGGTGTCGTGGGGCTGATTACGGCCATCGTTTTGCCGAAGGGGAAAAACGTATCCCTGCAGGCCGGTTCGGTAGTCGGAATGCGTCTGGACCGGGATTTGACCGTATCACTGACGCAAGTTCCGGAGTTTGAATAGTCTTCCCACGAATGGAAATCCCCCTTCCATCTTTCCATCCTTCCATCGACAGGATTCTCCCCGGCTGAGGGTCGCCAATCTCCGAGCTTTCACCCTATCTCTTTCCTGATATTTCAAATCTCAGCAGAATGATCAGCGTATGAGCGTCCCGGCGTAGGGCTCGATATTACGGGCGGACCGCATCCCCGGGCGCACCTCAGAAAGGACTCCCATTCGCTTTTGGGGGAAAAGTAAGGTGGGTTCAGGCGGCCTGCGGCAGAGACTCCTCGAGGACCTCAAGGGCCTTGTGGAGTTGCGTGTCGTCCTCGGTGTCGAAACGGTCGCGCAGTCGGGGCCGGGCGTTCAGGTCGGTTTTCTCTGCGTCAGTATCCCGTTCGATTTCAAGAACCGCTTCGACGTTGGGTTTCACCCCTTCATCCTGAATCTTAATACCTGAGGGCGAATGATATTTCGCGACGGAAAGCAATAGGGCGTCGCCGTCGTCAAGCGGGATGATTCTCTGCACGGAACCCACGCCGAAGCTACGTTGTCCGACCAGCTTGCCCCGCTCGTTCTCCATCACTGCCGAGGCGAGGATTTCTGCGGGTCCCGCGGTCGAACCGTTGATCAGCACCACGAGAGGCAGCTTACAGAAAGATTTGCCGGCATCCGCCACCGATTCCTGACGCGGGAATCGCTGTCCCTCGAGAAAGGTGATGAGGCCACGTTCGATGAAGAAGTTGGCCACCTCAGTGCTTTCGTCCGAATCGCCGGTGGCGCAGTCGCGCAGGTCGAGCACAATCTTCTCCGCCCCGCCGTCGATCAAAGCTTTCAGCTTGGTGCGGATTTCGGCGGCCTTCCCTTTTTCCAGGCTCGGGACTCGAAGGTAACCCACTCCCTGCTTCACCCATTGGGTCGTGACCGGGGGATACTGGATTTTGCTTCGGACCAGTGAAAGCTGCTGCGATTCTCCGCGGTCCTGGCGAATGATGACCAGGTTCACCTCGGACCCTTCGGGACCCTGAAGGAGTCGCATGACCTGAACCAACGAGAGCTGGCGCGTGGAGGCGCGGTCGATGGTTTCAATCATGTCGCCGCGCGCCAAGCCGGCCTTATCCGCCGGGCTTCCCGGCACGACGGAGATGACCGCCGCATAGCCGCGCTTCCACAGGATCAGGCCGAGGTTTGCAGGTCCCCCGCTCTTATTCTGATCATAGGCTCGATATTCTTCGGCGGTGAAATAGGTGTTGTAGGGGTCCAGGGATTCGAGCAAGCCTCTCAAGGCGCCCCGGGTTGTCTTGCGCAGGTCGGGTTCCACGACGTAATCCATCTTGATGCGAGAGAGGACTTCGCTGTAGACACCCAGGTTCCGGTAGGTCTTGCGCGTGTCATCGTTCTTCCCCAGCAGAGCGCCAATCAGCGCATATGTCACCACCAGGGAGGAAAGGCTGATTATAACGAAGCGCGCCCGCTTAGACATGCGATTCCTTACCCGTTTCTTTTGGTTGAATGCCCACGGTTCCACCCATTATACCATTCCGCAGGATAGCCCGGCGGAACAATTCCGCCTGCCCTAATGCCGTCTTGTTCCTATGCATGGATGCTTTCTTGAACCCAAGGGTTGTCGTGGGATTAGCGCCGCCGGCAGGAACTAACGGGAGACCCGCTCCCGCGACGTACCTTTTTTGGGCTGGGGCGGAGCCTGAGGTGGGGACGGGCTGCGCGGCACGGTGAGCCGCGCCTTGCCTTGTTCCTGGCGGCGGCTGAATCGCTTGCCCAGTTTCTGATTGAGGAAACTTATCCTGCTCATATCGGCAGTCCCATTCCCTTATTATTTCTCTTATTTTAAAAAACGCCCGGGTCGATTCCGCCCCTCGATGGGACATCTCCGAGATCCGGGACGAGGCCTTCTTCGGAATTTTCTATGGGTTCGCCCGCGTCAACGGGTGAAAGAAACGTATCTGAAATTCGATCGTGCCAGGTCAGATGATCCTCGTCGATCAACGCCCAGAGGAATCCCAACAGAAGCGACCCGGCGGACACCAGATAACCCAGCCCACGCCAGAGCGCCTGGCTTGCCCGAGGCGGCTCTCCGTCCATGCTTCGCACCTCGAGCCCCATCCATACCAGACCGGGAGTGGCCTGCCGCAGGGCAGTGAAGCCTCCGAAGTATGCCACCGTGAACAGGGCCAGAATGGAACCGCCCACCGCCCAGCTCAGGCTTGCCCGGGGAACGATGCCGCCGGCCAGCCAGAAGATTCCGGCAAAAAGGGCAGAGGCCGAGGCGAGCACCATTGCATCGATCAGCCCGGCCGAAAAGCGCGCCCCGAGCGACGCACGCTCCGAGGGCCACGAAGCCGGCGCTTCGTCGTATCCGGAAATGGCAGGGTTAATATCTGATTCGATTTCCGCATCCAATTCCGAGGGAAGGCCTACGTGCTGAGAT
>JAPUME010000136.1 GCA_027294185.1 Acidobacteriota bacterium
CACATTCCCACCGCCGACGAGAAAGTTCTGCCCAAGGGAACCGCCTACATCACCGACCTCGGAATGACCGGCCCCTACGATTCCGTCATCGGAGTCGAGAAGCAAGCCATCATCAAACGGTTTCTGAATCAGATTCCCGCCCGCTACGAGCCGGCGGAGGGCGACGTGCGGTTTTGCGGCGTGTTAATGGAGGTAGACCCCGCGACAGGGCACGCTCTCTCGATTCGCCGTATTGAAGAGCGCAAGACCTAGCCGCGCTACCCGTCCCTCCCGTTTTCCTGGAGGAGAGGCCCTTTACGGATTTCAGCCGGTTCGGTTATACTGGATGTTCAAATCAGAATCGTTCTGTTTTCCGGAGTAACGCCTGTGGCAGCATCCTGTGACATCTGTGGCAAGGGACCCCGCTTCGGCAACAACGTGAGCCATGCTCACAACATTACACGCCGCCGCTGGAATCCGAACCTGCGCTCGGTTCGCGCCGTTGTGAACGGAGCCCGCAAAAGAATTCGCGTCTGCACCTCCTGCCTGCGCTCCGGCAAAGTGGTCAAACCCGCCATAACCGTTACACCCAAACCCTAATAGAGTCGGCTTAAGGCAGCACCTCTGCCCTCCAGTACCGTGGTGGGATTTGCAACAGTTGCTGGATCTAGGAGTATGTCAAAGGGGTATGTCCAAAGGAAGGCTGGAGAACAGAAGGACTCGGTTCCTTTAAGCCCGCATCACCCGCTCCACGTCGAACACGCCGTCCACTCTGCGGAGCAATGCGATAACCTTATCGAGTTGCGAGCGGTCCATGATGTCGAGCGTGATATCGATGACGGCGTCATGGTCGCCCGTGCGGGCCTCGATATTCTGTATGTTGGACTGGATGCCGGAGATGGCTGAGGTCACCTCAGCCAGCAGCCCCTGGCGGTCCTCGGTATAGAGGGTGAGCTTGACCGTGTAGGGATCGTCTGCCTTTCCGACCCATTCCACGTCGATACGCCGGTCGATCTCATAGACCAGGTTCTCTACATTGGGGCAATCCCTGGAGTGGACCGCGATCCCTTTGCCTCGCGTGATATAGCCGATGATCTCTTCCCCGCGAATGGGCCCGCAGCACTTGGCCCGGTAAACCATCAGGTCGCCGTGGCCGTGGACCTGAATGACCGGGCCGATGCCGGCCGCAGGCGGCTTCTTGCCGCGCGCTGCTCCGCGCTCGGGTTCCACGCCCAGCGGAACCTCAGGCGCCAGCTTTCCAAACACCTGTCGAGCCCCGAATCTTCCGTAACCGATGCCGGCGTAAAGGTCCTCACCTGAGGTGCACCCATAGTCCCGGGAAGCGTCGGCAAACTCCTGGTCGGTAATCTTTTTCAGCGAGAAATCGTACTTTCGGGCCTCCCCTTCGAGCAGCTTCTTGCCGATCTCGACGGCGCGCTCGTGCTCGGTCACGCTGATCCAGTGCTTGATCTTGTTGCGGGCGCGGGAGGTCTTAACCAGCGTCAGCCAGTCGCGGCTCGGCGTGTGGCCCGTCCGGGTGAGAATCTCGACGATATCCCCGTTTCGAAGCTTGGATTTCAGCGGCACAAGCCGCCCGTTCACTTTGGCCCCGGTGCAGGAGTGGCCCACCTCGGTGTGAATCGTGTAGGCAAAATCAATGGGAGTCGCTTCCCGGGGAAGGATGATCACCTTCCCTTTGGGCGTGAAGGCATAGACCTCTTCGGGATAGAGGTCCACCTTCAAAGTGGAGAGAAACTCGCCCGGGTCGCGCATGTCGCGCTGCCATTCCACCAGATGGCGCAGCCAAGCGAACCTTGCGGCTTCCTGCTCGGCCACGGACTCCCCGTCCTTATACTTCCAGTGAGCTGCGATGCCCTCCTCGGCCAGAAGGTGCATCTCCTCGGTGCGAATCTGCACCTCGAAGGGTTGACCGTTCGGCCCGATCACCGAAGTGTGCAGGGATTGGTACATATTGGGCCGGGGAATGGCGATGAAATCCTTGATGCGGCCCGGGACCGGTCTCCAGGTATTGTGGATGACTCCCAGGGCGGCATAGCAGTTTTTCACCTTGTCGGTGATGATACGGACCGCCAGCAGGTCATACACCTGATCGAGGGGAATCCGCTGGCGCTTCAGCTTCTGGTGGAGGCTGTAGACACGCTTGATGCGCCCTTCGACCCGCACCGGGATCTCGCTCTCCTTCATCCTTTTTTTCACCAGGGACTGCACCTGGGAGAGGAATCCCTGTCTCGCCTTGCGTCGATTCGCCACGTCTTTCTGCAACTGCTCGAAAGCTTCCGATTCGAGATAACGAAATGCCAAATCCTCCAGTTCCCCGCGCACTTTGCCCATTCCCAGGCGGTGAGCGATGGGGGCATAAATCTCCATCGTTTCGCGCGCCGTGCGCTCCCGTCTTTCCGGAGAGAGGAACTCCAGGGTGCGCATGTTGTGAAGCCGGTCCGCCAGTTTCACCAGGATGACCCGGATGTCGTCCACCATGGCCAGCACCATCTTGCGGTAGTTTTCCGCCTGGTGCTCCTCGCGGCTGTGGAACTGGATGCGGCCGATTTTGGTGACGCCCTCCACAATCCGGGCTACCTCGCCCCCGAACTCCTGCGTGATTCTTTCGGCGGTCGTGGGGGTGTCTTCCACCACGTCGTGCAGCATTCCCGCCACGATGCAGGTGACGTCCAACTTCATCTCGGCCAGAATGCGGGCCACGGCCAGGGGATGAGAATGGAAGGGTTCACCCGAGAGGCGCCGCTGCGTCCCGTGCTCGGCGACGGAGAATTCGTAGGCCTTGCGCAGGATTTCACGATCCTCTCCGGGCCGAGTGGAAGCGACGATTTTTTCGATCTGTGCCAAGCTTGTCATACGCCTAAGATCGATTCTAGGGAATGGCTCCCTTCAATTCAAGCAATGCAAACGGGGATCGTCACCCGCACTGCTCGCAAGTCATTCTCAACTATGGACTTGGCCAGCACAAGGATTTGAGAGATTTATACGCTGAAAGCGGAAAAAAGGGTACCCCGTCCGGGGGGATGGCTCCTTCGGGAGAAATCCAGGGGAACATAAACCGGTCAGGGAGAAGGCCAGGGGGACGCAAAGGGAACGACTAGAGTTCCATAATCTCTTTTTCCTTGGCCTTCGACGCCTGATCCAGCTTTTCGATCTCGCGGTCGGTGAGCTTTTGA
>JAPUME010000137.1 GCA_027294185.1 Acidobacteriota bacterium
GTCACCCATCATTCTGAACGAGTACAGGACATATCCAATCCCGCCACAGGAGAGGTACTCGGACGGGTTCCGCTTTCGCCCGCCCGCGAAGTGGATGAGGCCGCACGCGCCGCAACCGAAGCGTTCCCCGGCTGGCGTGAAACTCCTGCCACCGAACGGGTGCAGTACCTGTTCAAGCTGAAAACTCTGCTCGAAGAGCAATTCGAAGATCTGTCACGCACGATCACTCTCGAATGCGGCAAGACGCTGGGCGAATCGCGTGGCGAGATCGAGAGGGCCATCGAGAATGTCGATGCCGCCTGCGGCATTCCCGCCCTCATGCAGGGCACCATTCTGGAAAACATTGCGCCGGGAATCGACGAGTTCATGGTTCGCCAACCCATCGGCGTCGGCGCCGTCATCGCCCCTTTCAATTTCCCCGCTATGATCCCCTTCTGGTTTTTTCCTTATGCCGTCGCCTGCGGCAACACCTACATTGTGAAGCCCTCCGAGAAGGTGCCGCACACCATGCAGAAACTCTTTCAACTGGTGGAAAAAGTCGGCTTCCCCAAAGGTGTCTTGAATCTGGTGAACGGAAGCAAGGAAGCGGCCGAGGCAATCCTGGACCACCCCAACATCCGCGCCATCAGCTTCGTGGGCACGACGGCCCTCGCGCGCCACGTTTACGCACGCGCCGCCGCCAAGGGGAAACGAGTGCAATGTCAGGGCGGCGCGAAGAATCCGATCGTCGTGCTTCCCGATGCCGATCTGGAGATGACCGCCAGAATTTGCGCGGATTCCGCCCTGGGCTGCGCCGGTCAGCGCTGCCTGGCGGCATCGCTCGCGATCACCGTGGGTGAGGCACGTCAAAGTTTTACCGATGCCCTGGCAGCCGCGGCATCGTCCCGCAAGGTAGGCAACGGTCTTGAGGACGGCGTCGAGATGGGTCCTGTCATCACAGCCGAAAGCAAACAGAGGATCGAGCAACTGATCGCCAAAGGCGCGGGCGAGGGAGCCAGGGTCCTGGTGGATGGTCGGAACACGCGGATCAAAGGGTATGAAGGGGGAAACTTCCTCCGGCCCACTCTGCTCGATTACGAGCGCCCCCAGGGAGAAGTTCTGCAAACGGAAATCTTCGGGCCCGTCCTGACCCTCCTTCACGTGAACACCGTCGAGGACGCCATCACTCTCGTCAACAGCGGCAGGTACGGAAACATGGCCTGCCTGTTTACTGAAAGCGGCGCGGCGGCACGCAAGTTTCGCCACGAGGTGGAAGCCGGTAATATCGGCATCAACATCGGCGTGGCGGCGCCGACGGCTCCCTTTCCCTTCAGCGGGGCCAGGGAGAGTTTCTTCGGGGACCTGCACGGCCAGGGGCACGATGCGGTGGATTTTTTTTACTCAGAAAAAGGTCGTGGTCGAACGATGGCCGAAAGAATCGAACCCATAATCTCGGAAGCTCTGATTGCACGCGAGGAAAATACCTGTGCGCCGTGAAATTGCCTTCGAGATGGCCGCCTCCGGTATCCGCTTTGGCCGGGGCGTTACCCGCGAGATCGGAATGGACCTGGCGGAGATGAAGGCTGCGCGAGTCATGGTGCTTACCGACTCGGCGCTGAGCAAACTGCCTCCGGTGGCCAGGGTTCAGGAATCTCTGGCGGACAACAAAATCAATTTCACTCTATTTGATCGAGTAAGAGTGGAGCCCACCGATGAATCCTTTAAGGAAGCGATTGAATTTGCAGCCAATGGTGAATTCGACGCATTCGTCGCGGTGGGTGGCGGGTCCACCATGGACACCGCCAAGGCCGTCAATCTTTATTCGACTTATCCTCCCTCCGACTTCCTCGACTACGTAAACCCGCCCATCGGGAAAGGACTGCCCGTGCCGGGCTCCCTGAAACCTCTCATCGCCGTTCCCACGACGGCGGGGACCGGAAGTGAGACGACCGGCGTCGCCATCTTCGATCTGGTAGGGCTGCACGCGAAGACCGGCATCGCGCACCGCCGGTTGAAACCGACCCTCGGCGTTCTCGACCCCGAGAACACTCGAACCCTGCCGCCTCAGATCGCTGCCTCCACGGGATTGGACGTGCTCAGCCACGCCATGGAATCCTATACGGCGATACCCTTCGATCAACGGCCTCTGCCTGAAAGCCCGATTCTGCGGCCCGCCTATCAAGGGTCGAACCCCATCAGCGACCTCTGGTCGATGGAAGCGCTGCGCATCGTTTCGCAATTCCTTTATCGTGCGGTCGAAGACCCCTCGGATCAGGAAGCGGGGGCGCAGATGCTTCTGGCGGCTTCGTATGCTGGGATCGGATTCGGAAATGCCGGGGTCCATCTGCCGCACGGCATGTCTTACCCGGTATCAGGAATGGTGCGCGATTTCAGACCGGAAGGTTACACGGTGGATCACCCGCTCGTACCGCACGGAGTTTCGGTAATTCTGAACGCCCCCGCAGTAGCACGCTTTACGGGCCAGGCCTGTCCGGAGCGCCACCTGAAATTGGCGGAAGTGCTCGGAGCGAACGTTTCCGGCGCAAAATCCGACGATGCGGGAAAAATCCTCGCCGACCGAATCACAGGATTTATCGAACGGCTGGAGGTTCCGAACGGATTGAAGGCGCTCGGCTACGGCACCGAGGACATTCCGAAGTTGGTGGAGGGAACTCTCCCGCAACACCGCGTGACGAAGTTATCTCCTCGCCCGGCGGGGCGCGAAGAGCTGGCCGCGCTCTTCGAAGATGCGCTCGTGGCATGGTAGCTGCTCAATGCGTTCCCAACGACTCACGACTATGAAAACCTCTCCGTCCTGCCGACTCAGGGCAGCTGCCCTGTTCGTCGGAATCAATCTCATCTTTGCGTTTACACCGGCATTTTCGCAATCAGCGGGAGAGATTATCGTTTTGAACGACGACGGGGCATGGTCCTGGTTTGAAGACGAAAGAGCGATTGTCCACGACGGGAAATTGATTGTCGGCTCCGTCGCCTCCGGAACCCATGACCCGGCCCGCCGGGGCGATGTGGAAGTCCTCACCTACGACCTCGCGACCGGAAGGAAAACTCTCTCAGAACTGCACGACAGACTTCAGTACGACGACCACAACTCCCCTGCCCTGCTGGCGCGACCCGACGGGCGAATCCTCGCCGTCTACGCCAAGCACGGGCCGGAAAACTGTTTTTACTACCGCATCTCAGAGCAAGCGAATGACGCAACCCGCTGGGGGCAGGAGCGAACCTTCTCGCCGAGCGAGAGTTC
>JAPUME010000138.1 GCA_027294185.1 Acidobacteriota bacterium
ATGAAGACCTGCCCCAGCTGCCAGAGCACTCACCCCGACGAGTACCTTCTGTGCCCGCGTGACGGAACCCGTCTGGTTGTTCGGGGCGCCTGGGCTGAGGGCACCATGGTGCGCGGAAAATACCGCATCCTGAATAAAGTAGGCCAGGGAGGCATGGGGGCTGTTTACAAAGCTCTCCACGTCGCCTTCGATGAAATCCGCGCGCTGAAGGTGATTAGTCCCGAACTGGCGCAGGACCAACTATTCGTCCGCCGCTTCCGCCAGGAAGCGATTCTCACTCGCAAATTGCAACACGAGCACGCCGTACGGGTCGAAGACCTGGATGAAGACGAAGATCGGCGTCCTTTTATTGTCATGGAGTTCGTTGAAGGCCCCAGTCTGAAGACAACCATCCGCGACAAAGGCCCTCTGGCGATAGACCGCATCCTACGGGTGGGCCAGCAGATCTGCAGTGCCCTGGGAGCCGCGCACGAAGCAGGTATGATCCATCGCGACATCAAGCCGGACAACATCGTTCTCGTTCCGCTGCCCCTGGGAGGCGAGTCGGTGAAAGTACTCGATTTCGGCATCGCCAAACTTAAGGAAGGCAAATCGGTCGAAGGCGGTCTGACCCTGACCGGCACAGGCGTGGTGATCGGGACCCCGCAGTATATGTCACCCGAACAGGCAATGGGAAAACGCGGTGACCAGTTGGACGGCCGCTCGGACCTCTACTCGCTCGGCGTGGTGATGTACGAAATGCTGACCGGAGTGCTGCCCTTCCAGGCGGAAACCACGATGGAGATGATCCTGCACCACCTGCAGACTCCACCGCCACCGCCGCGCGAGCTGAAACCTGACCTTCAGATTCCCGAGCCTGTCGCCCAACTCATTATGAGGACTTTGGAGAAAAAACGTGAGGGACGTCCTGCGAATGCAAGCGAACTGGGAAAGGAAATTGACCAGGTGCTCGACCAGCTCTCCGGCCGTGGTACCTTGGCGCTGACCCCTCCTACGCCGGACCTCGATGCCACCGTTAAGATTTCGTCCCGAGACATCCGGACTTCCCCCCGGGCTTCCCTAAAGGCGGAGCCTCCACCGGAACCTGTGCCCGAACCATTGCCTGATTCCTTGCCTGCCCCGGCACCCGCGCCGGCGCCTGACCCACCACCTGTCTCTTCTGCTCCGGCGCATCCAGAGCCCGTACGCCTGCCGCCTCTTCCGGTGCGCGCTCTGCCCCAGAAAAAATCCTGGACGCTCCCGGGAGTGGGACTAATAATCGTCACGCTGGTCGCAGTAGCGATGGGATGGTTTTGGATGCGAAGCGCGCAGAGTCCCACCGCCGGGGAAACGGAAACGACCTCACCCGCACCTATCGTGCGACCTGAATCCTCCCCTGCGATCCCAGCCGCCAGTGTCTCTGCAAGTCCCTCTCCTGAAGAACAACCCTCCCGAGTGGTGGATACTCCTCCCAGGGAAGAACCGCCTGTGGTTTCAACGAGCGAGCCGGCCCCGCCGCCTCCTCCAACCCGCCAACGCCCTGCGGTAACCACCCGCCAGCCTGTTCGGAGGAGTCCGGAAACCACATCGGCTCCCCGTAGAAATCTGGCAGCCCTTAGGGACCAGGTGAGAGAACGCATCAGCCTGGGGGACTTTCACATAAATCGCGGGGAGTACGACCAGGCCATCGCCGAGTATCAAAAGGCTCTCGACCTTGTGCCATCCAATGCAGGAGCGCGCACAAAGCTTAATCGAGCCCGCCGCGCCCAGGCGGCCGAGGAAAGATTGGGTACCTTAAACCAGTAGTTTCCGCTCCCCCCGAATTCAATTCGACACCTCGCCAAAGTCCCCAGGAGATTTCTTCCCCCTGAATACCGGCAGGAATCGGCTTCTAAATTCAGACAATTTATGAAAATCGAGGCTGATGTGATGTAATAAAAAGCGATGACGGAATCCAAGCCTCCGATTCGTGTTCGTTTTGCTCCCAGCCCGACAGGCCACCTGCACGTCGGCAACGCCCGCACGGCTCTTTTCAACTGGCTCTTCGCCCGCGGACAGAAGGGCAGCTTCATTCTCCGCATCGAGGATACCGACGTCGAACGATCCCAGGCCGATTTCGAGCGGCAACTTCTGGAAGACATTCGCTGGCTGGGTCTCGACTGGGACGAGGGGCCCGATGTCGGCGGCCTCCACGGGCCGTATCGCCAGTCCGAGCGCACCGATATATACCGCAAACATGGAATGAAACTGGTTGAAAGCGGCCATGCCTATTACTGCTTCTGCACACCGTTGGAACTCGAAGCCGATCGGAAGACCGCGCTCAGCCAGCGCCGCCAACCCCGTTATTCGGGCAAGTGCCGACAATTATCCAGAGAGGAAGTGAGTCGCCGCCGCCAGGCGGGTGAACCTGCCTCCACGCGGCTGAAGATTCCCGAGGAGGTTTTGAGCTTTCCCGACCTTGTCCACGGCCTGACCCGTTTTTCACCGGATGCGATAGGTGATTTCATCCTGCTTCGTCCCGGCGGACAACCGGCCTACAACTTCGCCGTCGTGGTGGACGACCACCTGATGCAGATCAGCCACGTCATTCGCGGCGATGACCATATTTCGAACACTCCCCGCCAGGTTGCCGTCTATCGCGCCCTGGGTTGGGAACTGCCACAGTTCGCGCACCTCTCAACCATTCTGGCCGGCGACCGCACACGGTTGAGCAAACGCCACGGCGCGACCTCGGTGGACCATTTCCGTGAAATGGGTCTGCTGCCCGAGGCCATTACCAATTACCTCGCCTTGCTCGGCTGGTCGGCTGCCGACGGAGTAACGGAAATCCTGAGCCGTGAACAGCTCACCGCACAGTTTTCCCTGGCGCACATCATCAAGAGCCCTGCGGTTTTTGATCTGCAAAAACTCTTCTGGCTCAACCGTCACTACATGAAGGGATCGCCCCTGGAGCGCCTGGTGAAGCTGTCGCTCCCCGTCCTGCGGTCTGCCGGATACCTGGGAGAGCAAGTCGGCAAAGAAACCGAACAGTGGCTGGAACTCGTGCTCGGAGCGGTGCTGAAGAATGTCGATCACCTGAGCCAGTTACCCGATCCGGTTCGATTGATCTTCCACTTCGATGGCAGGGAGGCGGTGCAGGCGGAGGAAAACAAGGATGTCATCGAGTCAGAAGACTCCCGACGCGTGGTGGACAGCTTCTGCCAACGGGTTGCTGCCGCGGGAGAGTTGGACTCCGACAAGTTTCGCGCCCTCATCAGTGAGGTGCGCAATGAAACCGGACAGAAGGGCAAGAACCTGTTTCATCCCATTCGCGTGGCGCTGACCGGACGAACCTCCGGCCCGGAGATGGACAAACTCGTTCCCATTTTTGAGCAGGGAGCTAAACTCTCTCTGCCCAATCCGGTGAAAAACTGCGCCGAACGAGCCCGCGAGTTTGCCCGGTTCGCTTTGAAAGGTGCCGCAGATTAGCAGGCGGTCTCAGCGGCACGACTCGAAACGCCGTCTGAAGTCGTAAACATGTCCCGACAAAACTCAGAAAACCCCTCAATACGAAAAAAGGAATCCGTCGTTTACGGTGTCAATCCCGTGGCGGAAGCGCTCCGTTCGCGGACGGTAGATTATCTGCTGGTGAGCGATGGGTGCAAGAACCGGCGGGTTCAGGAAATTATCGACCGCAGCCGCGCCGCCGGCATCAGCGTGCGCTTCCAACCGCGAAAGGCCGTGGAGAGGTTGGCCGGCACCCGTCAGCATCAGGACGTTGTGGCCGTCCGGGCGGCTCGCAGGTATGCAACGCTTGAGAGCCTGATCGAGGGGAAAGCCGCTCCTCTGTTGATTGTACTGGACAGCGTGGAGGATCCGCGCAACCTGGGAGCGGTGGTGAGAACCGCTGCGGCCCTCGGCGTTGACGGGCTGATTATCCCGGACCGTCGGGCGGCGGGCCTTACGGCGGTGGCGGCCAAGGCTGCGGCCGGTGGCCTGGAACACTTGCCGGTAGCACGGGTCACGAATCTGGCACGAGCACTGGAATGGCTGAAGGAGCAGAACGTCTGGGTAACGGGTTTCGAGGCAGCGGCTGAAACAGTCTTTACGCAGGCGGACTTTCGTGGCCCCTGCGCACTGGTATTCGGCGGTGAAGGCCGCGGGCTTCGCAGACTGGTGCGCGAATCCTGCGACCGCGTGGTTTCCATCCCCCTGAGCGGGCCCATTCCCTCCCTCAACGTTTCGGTCGCCGTGGCCGTGGCGCTTTATGAAGTCCTTCGCCGCAGAGGCGCGAGGGATTCCGAACCCAAACCGAAAAGAAGCGGATAGCAGGCAACAGCGCGGGATGATTTGCATCTTACTTTAACTAGAATGATCAGGAAGATCAGGAAATTCTTGAGGCCACCGCTTGTGAAAATACCACGCACTCGCGTATCCCGCGCGCCGCTTGATTCCGTCACCCGACATCTTTTGATTTTGATCGCAGTTTTCGGAGTCGCCGCCACT
>JAPUME010000139.1 GCA_027294185.1 Acidobacteriota bacterium
CCTTTTTCTTCGAGCTTTCGTAGGATAAATGCATCGATTGCGTTCTCGACGCGGCCTTTGTCTCTCACCGGCAGGAGATGCTCCAGGCCGACCAGAAGAAGCCTCCGGTCTACCGTGTGATCCGGGAAAAGGGCCCGGAGCATCGAAAGATGTTTACCATTGAAGTTCGCGCTGCGGGCAATCGAACAGCGCGAGGCCGGGGTTCGAGCAAGAAGACAGCCGAGCAGGAAGCAGCGCAGGCACTTTTGAAGAAAATCAAGTCAAGGGGTCGTTGATGGCGGAGCCGTTTAAGAAATCCTGGTTTCGGGATACTTTTGAGTCGCTGGTCGTGACGGTCATCCTGGCCCTTTTTGGGACCAGTTTCGTGGTGCAGGCATTCCAGATTCCCACCGGGTCAATGGAAAATACTCTCCTCATTGGCGATCACCTCCTGGTGAGCAAATTCGCTTTCGGCGGATACCGAGGATTCAAGATGCCCGGGCTGGCTTACCGGGACATTCGCAGGGGCGATATTGTGGTCTTCCGCTTTCCGAACGACCCGAGCGAATACTTTGTGAAGCGCGTCGTCGGACTTCCCGGGGACCGAATCCGCATCGCGACCCGGATCGTTTACGTGAATGACGTCCCATTGGATGAGCCCTATGTTCAGCACCTCTACCTGAACCAGGTGCGGTCCGGCGACAACTTCCCGCCCGCCTTTCCAGAACTGCTTCGCGGCATGACGCGGGAGTGGAGCGCGGAACTTCCGACTCACGTTGCCGACGGAGAACTGGTCGTTCCACCGGGCAACTTCTTCGTAATGGGCGACAATCGCGAACAGAGCCTCGACAGCCGCTTCTGGGGTTTCGTTCCGGAGGATTACATGTCCGGTCGCCCGTTCATTATTTATGTCTCCTTTGACCGAACGCGGGACGACTACCAGGATGATTCCACCGGGGGACGCTTCCGCAGAATTTTCGGCCTCATCGCAGACCTGCCTTCCAAGCTGCGTTGGAAGAGAACGTTCCACGTGGTCCGCTAGGTCTCGCTTCATGGCTCCTTATTCGAGACACGATCCTCTGAAATGCTTCACCTCTTACGGGGAGGGTCTGTTTTGGCTGTTTGTCCTCGGAGCGGCGGCTGTTTTTACCGCAGGGAGCACGCCCGGACGCGCGTATGCTTTCAACGCACAGGACACACCACAGCAGGAACTCTCGCCGGAAGATGCAGCCCTGATCTATTCGCTGGAGGGAAAGATTCAAGAGCTTCGGAATCCCCAGACCAATCCACATGAGGGCCCGAGCTCAATGGAAATCACCGAGGCTGAGGTCAATACCTATTTCAAGCATCGCGGTCCTGAGGTAATCATCGACGCAGTCTCCGATGTCAGGATTTTCTTCCTGCCGGGACGCGTGAAAGGTTCGGCCGTGGCGAACTTCACCGAGCTAAAGCAAGCTCAACAGGGTGAGGAAGAAAGCTCTTTCAGCGGCTGGCTCCTGGGGACGATGGAAGGAAAGCGGAAGGTGGAATACAGCCTGACTCTGGAAAGCGACCAGGGTAAGGCGCGCGTCAAGATTGAATCCGTCACAATCGAGGGGGTCAATCTCCCGCTGATCCTGGTGGATTTCATGGTAAATCGTTTTCTGGAAAAGCAGTACGGCTTGAGTCTCGACAACCCGGTGCCTCTCCCCTTCCAGATCCAGAAAGTTACCTCAGAGTCCGGACGCCTCCTGCTGGAGCGTGACCTGGCCGTCTCGGTTCCGGCAACACAATAATTCTCTCTAACGCAAAGGATGTTTCGGACCGCTTGACGTTATCCAGCGCGCGCCGGAAGGGTATCGGCCGGCGGTCGGCCGATTACGATAGTATGTCGCAAGAAATTCGGGACAGTGAACTCTACTCGCACTTATGAATTTCAAACTCGTTTCCGCCTACCAGCCAAGAGGTGACCAGGTCGCCGCCATCGACCAGCTCATTCGAGCGGTCCGGGACGGGGAAAAACACCAGGTGCTGCTTGGTGTGACCGGTTCGGGAAAGACCTTTACGATGGCCAAAGTGATCGACGCCATCGGCAGGCCCGCGCTCGTGCTGGCTCACAACAAAACTCTCGCCGCACAGCTCTACCATGAGTTCAAGACCTTCTTTCCGGGGAACGCCGTCGAATATTTTGTCTCCTATTACGATTACTACCAGCCGGAGGCCTATCGTCCCTCGAGTGACACCTACATCGAGAAGGAGTCCACCATCAACGACGAGCTGAACAAGCTGCGCATGTCGGCTACGCGCTCGCTATTCGAACGGCGGGACTGCGTGATCGTCGCGAGCGTCAGTTGCATCTATGGTCTCGGCTCGCCCGAGGCTTACTACGGGATGCTCCTTCTCCTGGAAGAGGGCCAGCAAATCTCCCGGCGAGACGTTCTTCGCCGCCTGGTTGAGATTCAGTACGAGAGAAATGACCTCGATTTCAAGCGGGGAACCTTCCGCGTTCGAGGAGACCGAATCGAGGTGTTCCCTACCTATGAAGACGACGCTTACCGAATCGAGATGTGGGGGGATGAGATCGAATCGCTCTCGCGAATCGACTCGCTGCTGGGCGAGGTGAAGCAGACCTATGCGCGGCTTCCCATTTATCCTCGCACCCACTACGTGATGACCGAGGAGACGCGCGAGAGGGCCGTCGAGCAGATTCTGGATGAAATGAGGTGGTGGGTTCGCGAACTGGAAAAACAAGGGAAGACGCTCGAAGCTCATCGCCTCTCGCAGAGAACACGCTTTGACGTCGAGATGATGAAGGAGATCGGTTACTGCCACGGCGTTGAAAACTACTCGCGACATCTTTCGGGCCGGCTGCCGGGTGAATCGCCGCCCACGTTGCTCGACTACCTGCAGCGCGATGCGATGATTTTTATCGACGAAAGCCACCAGACCGTGCCACAACTCCGTGGCATGTATGTCGGGGACCGTTCCCGCAAGGACACGCTGGTTCGTTTTGGATTTCGCCTGCCCTCGGCGTTGGATAACCGCCCCTTAAGATTTGAAGAGTTCGAGCAGCGTGTGAACCAGGCGATTTACGTTTCGGCCACGCCCGGACCCTACGAGCTTACCAAGACCGGAGGCGCCTTTGTCGAGCAGGTGATCCGGCCGACGGGTCTGATCGACCCTGAGGTTGAAGTTCGCTCGACGCGCAATCAGGTGGATGATCTGCTGCACGAAATCCGCCTCCGTGCCGGGGCGGGCGAGCGGGTGCTCATAACCACGCTTACGAAGCGCATGGCGGAGGACCTGGCGGAATACTATCTGGAGCTCCAGGTTCGTTGCCGCTATCTCCATTCTGAAATTGACACCCTGGAGCGCATCCGAATCCTGCGGGACCTGCGCCGGGGTGAGTTCGATGTTCTGATCGGAATCAACCTTTTGCGCGAAGGTCTGGACCTGCCGGAGGTTTCGCTGGTTGCTATTCTCGATGCAGACAAGGAAGGGTTCCTGCGTTCGGAGTCGTCTCTGATTCAAACCATCGGGCGCGCCGCCCGTCACATCCACGGCAAGGCGATTCTCTACGCGGATTCAGAAACGGATTCCATGCGGCGGGCCCTGGATGAGACTCGGCGCAGGCGGGAAAAGCAGGCGCGCTTCAACGAAGAGAATCACATCACCCCGCAGTCCATCATCAAGCCCATCGACATGGCGCTGGTCGCAGTAGGAGAGGGGGACTACTCGACCGTGCCCCTGGAATCGGAGATGGATGAAATCACCTCCTCCGATCAGCTTTCACAGATCATCATGGAGATGGAAGGGGAGATGCGAGAGGCTGCCCGGCAACTGGAATTCGAGAGGGCAGCCAAGCTCCGCGACCGCATCAAAACACTCAAGGGAAAAGAGGTGGGTGTCCGGCTGTAGTCAGCGGGGTGCCCCATCCTTTTTGGAAGAAAGGGTGGGGGAGGATGTGGTATTTTCTCCTCCGCTCAGGGGAGAGGCATGTATCGATGGAGGAGCTTATAGGCAAGAGACCCGATGACCCCGGAGGCGGGAATCGTCCACACCCAGGCCCACATAATTTTCCCCGCCAAGCCCCAACGTACTGCGCTTAGGCGCCTCGTGCTGCCTACGCCCATGATGGCGCCGGTAATCGTGTGAGTGGTGCTGGCCGGAATGCCGGCCATGGCGGTGCCGAATAGCGTGGCCGCTCCGGCGGTCTCCGCGCAGAAGCCGCCGAAAGGCTGGAGCTTGGTAATCTTCTGGCCCATGGTCTTGATAACGCGCCAGCCGCCCGCAAGGGTCCCGCCCGCAATGGCAGCGTGGCAGGAGATGATGACCCAGAAGGGAACCTCGTAGGTATCAATCGCGCCGACGGTGACCAGGCCCGCCGTGATGATGCCCATCCCTTTCTGGGCGTCGTTGGTGCCGTGGCCCAGACTGAAAGCAGCCGCCGAGACCAACTGAAGGCGGCGGAACCAGCGGTCCATCCGTTGGGGCGATTTGTTCCGGGCAAGCCAGCTAACCAGGATGTTGATACTTATCCCTACCGTCATGCCGATGAGGGGGGCAAGAAAAATAAAGATTAACGGTTTGATCCAGCCGGAGGTAATGAGCGTTCCCACCCCTGCATGGCTGATCGCAGCGCCACCCAACCCCCCCATCAGGGAGTGAGACACACTGATGGGAAGGCCGAAAAACGTGCAGACCGCGGTCCACACAATCGCTCCCAGCAAGGCCGCGACCAGGACGGTCTCGTTGATCTTTTCGAGATGCACGAGTCCGCTGCCCATCGTCTTGGCCACGGCTGTTCCGAAGCCGAAGGCGGCTACGAAATTCCAGAAGGCCGCCCAGCCCACCGCCGTCAGGGGGGGGAGCACGCGCGTCGAGACAATCGTGGCGATGGAGTTCGCCGAGTCATTCCATCCGTTGGCAAACTCGAAAAGAAGAGCGGTGACTACGATCACGGCCAGCAGAGATCCAGAATCCATTGGTTTCTTTCTTGAATCGGTGGTGGAGGATGGAGTTCCGAGCAGGGCAAAAGCGCGCCCCTGGCCTCAGAGGTACTTCTTCACTTAAGTGCTCTTTAAGACGACGCTTTCGACGACATCGCCGACGTCTTAACATTTGTCGGTGGCGGCCTAGAGCACTTCGTAGAGTTCCTTCCACTTGATCACTTCGATCGGGTCCCCCCGCTGTTCAAAAAGCTTGGCGATCTGCTGGCTCTTGATTCGATCGCCCTCCTTTTCGAGCTGTGTCAGTGTTTCGACCGCTTCCAGGACTCCGTCATGCTTCTTGAGATGGGTGATCATCTGCCGGATTACATCCGTCCCGCCTACGATGAGCCGCGTCAGCTCGCGGGCTCCCTCGGTGGATTCCTTGACTTTGTAGATGACGGCACGGCTGGCCACGGCGTCGATCAGGTCCAG
>JAPUME010000014.1 GCA_027294185.1 Acidobacteriota bacterium
TACCGTCTCATCCCTGGATTGGCCGAAGGCCCCCAAAGCCATAGGCCGCCCGTAGCCGCCCGCAACCTTCCGGTAAACCTTTACCGCCTCGCCGAGTTCCATGGAAGTGGGGAACTCCTCTGCTGGGGGAGCACAGCCGCCGAAAAAAGTTCAGCGGCCGTCGTGCCGGGAATCTCCCGGAATTCAGGCCGCTGAAACCATCCTTAACCCAACTGTTGCAGGGCTTTTTGGATCTCTTTATTGTCGCGCTGCTGGAGTATCTCGTTCACATGGACGTAGCGGACGACTCCCTGCTTATCGACAACCACTGTAGCGCGTTGGTTAATCCCCTTATCGTCCAAATAAAGGCCGAACTTTGCGGCCACCTCGCCGCGGGGATGAAAGTCCGCGAGCAAGGGATAGCTCACTCCGAGCTGCTGGGCGAACGCCTTGTGCGCCCAGACGCTGTCCACGCTCAGTGCCAGGACCTGCGCGTTTAAGCCTTCAAAGCCTTTCAGATCGTCCCGGAAACAGGTGTGCTCCTTGCTGCACACGGGACTGAAATCGAGCGGGTAGAAGGCCAGGATCACATTCTTCTTCCCCTGGAAGCTGCTGAGGGTTACGTCATTTTGGTCCTGATCCTTCAAGGTAAAATCAGGCGCTTTTGCGCCTGCTGCGATGGGTTGACCCATGTACTTCCTCCTCTGAACGTGTGGATGTTTGCGGTTCAGCTACTGGTTTTGATTGCTCAGTATTTGGGCATGGTAGGATCGACCTCGTCCGACCAGGCCAACACCCCGCCCTTGAGATTGTGAATCTTGCCGAATCCGGCCTTCATCAGGAATTCCACCGCCTCCGCGCTGCGCTGGCCGGAGCGGCAGTGGACCACAATCTCGTCGGCAGAGTTGAGCTCGTGCATGCGCCGGGCGACCTCGCCGAGCGGGATGAGCTTCGAGCCGGGAATCTTGCAGATCTGATATTCGTGCGGCTCACGAACATCGATGAGCACGAAGGGCTTCTTCTCGTCCATCATCTTTTTTACTTCCGTAGCCGTAAGTTCAGGAACAGCGATTTGTGACACGGCTTCTTCTCCTCGAATTCCGCAGAATTCTTCGTAGTCGATCAATTCCTTGATCGTGGGGTTGGTTCCGCAGATGGGGCATTCGGGATTCTTGCGGAGCTTGAGCTCGCGGAACTTCATCTGTAGCGCGTCGAAGAGCAGCAGCCGCCCGATCAGAGGCGACCCGTTGCCCAGGATCAGCTTGATGGTCTCGAGCGCCTGAAAGCAGCCGACAATGCCGGGCAGAACACCCAGCACCCCACCCTCGGCGCAACTGGGAACCAGCCCCGGCGGAGGCGGTTCCGGATAGAGGCAGCGATAGCACGGCCCCCTTGACGCATCAAAAACCGAGATCTGGCCTTCGAATCGGAAGATGCTTCCGTAAGCGTTCGGTTTGCCGAGCAGCACGCAGGCGTCGTTCACCAGGTACCGGGTGGGGAAGTTGTCCGTGCCGTCGGCGATGACGTCATAATCCTTGAAAATTTCGAGCGCATTCGCCGAAGTCAACCTTTCCCCGTAGCCCACCACCTCGACGTTGGGATTGATGTCGCGTATGGTGTCTTTCGCGGAATCAAGTTTCAGCCTGCCGACGTCATCTGTGCCGTGGATGATCTGGCGCTGAAGATTGGTGAAATCCACCACGTCGAAATCCACCATACCCAACCGTCCCACGCCCGCCGCGGCCAGGTAGAGGGCCAACGGTGACCCCAGGCCCCCGGCGCCGATGGTCAGCACCTTTGCCTGCTTGAGCTTCTGCTGCCCGTCCATGCCGACCTCGGGCATGATCAGATGACGGCTGTAACGAAGTATCTCCTCTTTGGAGAGTTGTCCCGGCCCCGTTGCCGTAGCTGTAGTTGTTGTTGCCATAAGTTTATCTCCCTGCGCGGCGGTTCAGGATTGAGCGATGTATCCCGCCTGAACCTTCATCCGGTCGTATCTCCTTTATATCATTACAGTTAAATCCAGCCCAGGCCTTCCCGCACCTCGCAGGACCACCCGGGCTAGCGACAGAAGGAGGGAGCGGGTCGGCCACCGGCGATGGAGGGTACAATCGAAATCACATCATTATCCTTGAGAGGAGTCTGATCGTTTTCGAGGTAACGGATGTCTTCATCATTCAGGTAGACGTTCACGAAACTGCGCAGTTTTCCCTCATCGGTAAACAGGTGCCGCCGGAGCTCGGAGTACTGATTCGTCAGGCCGGAGAGAGCCTCGGCCACGGTCCCGGCGCTGATCTCGATGGAATCCTGTTTCCCGGCGAACTGGCGCAGGGGGGTCGGGATTACAACTTTGACCGCCATAACATCTCCTCCACCATCGTCCTTCGTCCATCATCCATCGACCGAATCGCAGCGTCAGGACGCTGAGCCTGCGTTCCGCTAGAAACCCGTCCACGGTTCCGAATCGAAGCCGGAACGGTCGTCTTTCAGGACCCAACTCGTCATCTCTTCTGGATTACCCTGGATCACACTTAGAATAACATAAGAATACCACGGCCAGCCATGGTCGCGATCGTAGTTCGACGGGCGCGCCGGATGGTCGGGGTGGGAATGGTAGTAGCCCAGCACCTCCAACCCGCTTTCCCGCGTCTCCCGCTCGATGCGAATTTGCTCCTTCGGGTCAATCAAGAAGCGGTTTCGCTCCGACTCGAAATCCACTGACTCTCGCGGCAGCAAACGGTCCGCCTCTTCGGCATTGAGGCGCAGATTGGCCACCGGCACGGCCTGCAGGACTTCCTTGCCACTGTCCCCGGCTTTCCCCACCAGAATGCCGCAGCACTCGTTAGGGTAGCTCTCCTTGCCGTGCTTGCGGATGACCTCTACGGCGCCGTTTGGAATCCTTAAAACCACCTTACTCATTCCCCTGCCCTGCCTCAGCCCTCGTCCCAGAATCGTTCGCTCAGGTACTTGTCGCCGCCGTCGGGAAACACGGTGACGATGACTGCCTGCGGATCATTGGAATCTTTATTGCCGCCGGAAGACCCGGCCTCGCTTAGGGCCTGTGCCACTTTGAGGATGCCCACCATCGCCGCCCCGGAGGAGGTGCCGACCAGCAGACCTTCCTCCCTCACCAGGCGTAGGGCCATCTGTTGGGCGTCTTCGGTCGCAACCTCCAGATTCTCGTCCGCAAGCTGGGGGTCGTAAATCTTGGGCACGATGGCCGTCGCCATGTGCTTCATGCCCTCCAGCCCGTGAAGCGGCGAGTCCGGCTGAAGCGAGATGCAACGAATTCCGGGCACCAACTCTTTCAGCCTGCGGGAAGTCCCCATGAAAGTGCCGCTGGTGCCAAGGCCGGCCACGAAGTGGGTCACCCGCCCCTCGGTCTGCTCGTGAATCTCTACCGCCGTCGAGTTGTAATGCGCCTGCCAGTTGGCCGGATTGTCGTACTGGTTGGCGTAAAAGTAAGGATCGGGATTCCGGCTGTAGACTTCCCGAACCTTGCGAATGGCCCCGTCGGTTCCCTCCATCGGATCGGTTAAAACCAGTTCGACTCCATAAGCCTTCAAAATACGCTTGCGCTCGGGGCTGGCGTTCGAGGGCATGAATAGCTTGACTCGGTACCCCCGGGCGGCGCCGACCATGGCGTAGGCGATGCCCGTGTTGCCGGAGGTGGCGTCGATCAGAGTCTTATCGCGCTTAAGCTCTCCGGTTCGCTCCCCCTCGCGGATAATGTTCAGCGCCGGGCGGTCTTTTACGGAGCCTCCCGGATTCGCACCTTCGAGCTTCGCATAGAATTCGATGCTCGGAAACCCGGCCGCGATTCGCCGGATGCGCACCAGCGGCGTATTCCCCACCAGGGAGGAAACGTCGGGGGAAGCCACGGCTCGGCCATTTTGCTGATTCTTAAGCGATTGCACGGTTGTTGTTGCGCCCATCTCGACAGCGATAGTTTATTTTAAGTAGTATGGAGTGTAAGAGTCAATCTGAGTCATCCGCAAGAGTCAAAAGGGAGAGTGAAACGTCATGGGAAAGGGCCGAGCGGTAATTTCCGAGACCCGAAAGAAATTTGAGGATGCCGGTTTCGAAATTTTCGAACCCGCTGAAGGGGCCAAGTTCCTGAGGGTCAAGAAACACAACTGCGGCCTCCTACTCGAGCATACCTCCTCCGGCGAGGTCAAACCGGTGGGAGAGGCGGGGTACTGGACGAAGCAGGGCCTGGCGAAGCTTGAAGACCGGGGCTACCAGAAGTTCTGGTGGATTGAGGGGAAGCGCCTGCCCGCCCTTGCCGAGCACCTGGAGGCTCTTCACACCTTTGAAGCGGAAGTTCGGTCGCTTGTCGGAATGGGGTCTCTTTACCACGAGGCGCTGGGAACCCGCTCCACCCGCAGCGTCTATGACCGCCTGCAGGGGCGGCCCGATGAGATAGACCGATGAATAGAC
>JAPUME010000140.1 GCA_027294185.1 Acidobacteriota bacterium
AAAAGTCTCCTTCGTCGGGTCATCCGTCACATCGAAAAAGGCGGGGAGCACACGGGCCTTCCACCGCGAACCCCAGGCGCTCGACCGAGAGAGACCTCGGAATCTGATGCCACCCTCGGGCCGCTCCGGCGGTCGAGTCCCGGAAAGATGAGGCGCAAGCAGAACCGCCAGGAGCCGGGCAGACGCCTCGGATGTGAACAGCACCGGTCCGAAATAGTCCTCCGCCAGGGGAGCTTCCGCCAGTTGGATGAGCTCGGTTGCCGTGCTCATCACCTTCTCCTCGAGAGCCGCTGCTTCCGGCAGCTCGTCGAGCGAGCGCACGAGGATCAGCATTTCGTTCCGCAGCGGGGAACCATCCTCCGCCTGCAACGCGGCAGCGGCACGCAGCCCCACCACACGCTCGGGCAGGCGATTCCGGGAACCTTCGCTGTTCAAGAAATAATTGTTGCCCTGGTAGACGTTCAACTCGACCGAAGAGCGTTGAATCCGCGGGAAATTCTTGAAAAGAGCGGATAACCGGCGTAGTTCCTGTTCCCAAATTTTTCCCGGGGCTTCCTCCAACACCTTCGGGGCCATCTCCACCAACGCTTCGGCGGATGAGAAGTCGTCGATCGGCGTCCCTGCCTGGAGGTTCCTCCGGTAGGCCCGTTTCTGGGATAAAGCTTCCAGAGCCTGTTTGTAGGTGCGGTCTGTTCGCAGCCACAAGACCCGGCGCAGCGCGCCATAATCATCCTCGATCGGAAGAGAGGACCCCGCCAGGCCTCCGCCGGAAATTGCTCCGAACAGCCGGCCGGATTCAAAATTGCTGTTGTCCTGATGGTAGTCACCCACACGAACGCGAACCCGATAGGGGCGGACGCGGGTGAGGTTCGAGAACACCAGTCCGCCGAGCGATGCCGACAGGGTCCAATGCTTCCCATCCTCCAGGTAATACTCCAGGTAATAGGGCCGCTCGAGCTCGCCCATCTGCAGCTCCTTCATCGATCGCTCCATCTCGTCTTCGAGCGCCCTGAAGATGGGGTCCTCGGGCGGCGAAGCGATGAGCGCGCCGACCACCAGCAGGACTCCCGCAACCAATCCGGTCAGAACGAATCGGCCTCGCATGATTCGACGGTTTCGATGGGTTCGCTGCATTCGCTCCATTCTTCCAGCTTGAAAATTCCTCTCGATCCTATTTCCCATTCGCACCACCGGGAACCTTTGCCTCATTCGATATTCAATATTCAATCGCGGGAGGCGGGAGCAGCGGAGGCCGGTCGAAGCCCTTCGGCTGCTTTTGCACTTCGATTTCAGAAATCAACAGCGCTGGCGAGGTTGCCGAAACCGGCACCGCGCCCGACTCGGCGACACAGACCCCGTTGAAGATCTTACTTTGATCCGATGCCCCCACAATCTTTCCCAGCACCGTCAGCGGCGTGCCGACGATTCCCAACCCGCGCACCAGCTCATCCGGGCGGCCGTCAGCGAAAACACGGTAGACCATCAGCGGGAGAACCTGGAAGGTCTGGGGTCCGAAGCGCATGGTCTCCGTAAAACCTCCCGCTATATCTTCAAACACAAGCCCGTAGTCCTTCTCCTGCCTCCGAACCATTTCCAGCAACTTGCGGCGGAGCTCCGCATACGGCACACGCTCCCCAGCCTCAACGATCAGGTTTCCCTGCCGTGCGGTGACGACGCCGCCGGGCTGACGTCGCCCGTGGCCGTTCGAGCTGGTAAAGCTCCCAATCGGGCGGCGGGAAAGAAGAAAATTCCTGAGCACACCGTCCTCAACGATCGTTACCGACTGGGACGGGACGCCCTGATCATCGTAACGAAAATGGCCCATCAGCGGTTGACCGCCCAGGTCGGGCCGGGTCGGATCGTCAAGAATGGAGATGAAGTCCGGCAGAATCTTCTCTCCCAGCTTGCGTGCAAAAGTCTGGCCTTCAAACTCGTCGCGCTGCCGATGCCCCTCCACGCGATGGCCCAGCACCTCGTGGAAAAAGACTCCCGCGGCCCGTCCGGAAAGGATGGCCGGCCCCGAATAGGCTTCACTCGCGGGCGAGGCTCTCAATTCCGTCAACTCCCGGGCCAGCCGTCGGACCTCTTTGCGAACCTCCTCGGCGGTCGGCATCTGGCTCCACTCGGCGGCATGAAAAGCGCCATAGCGATACAGGTTCATGCCGTCGTCGGCTCGTGTCGAGGCCGACAGGGCCAACCGCAGGCGCGTCTCCCCAAAGCGGAGCCGCGTTCCTTCGGAGTTTACGATGTATTTGGTAGTGGCCACGATCACCAGGTCCACCTGCGAGGTGAGAATCTCCGGGTAGTCAAGAAACATGCGCGAGAAAGCCTTCAATCGACCTTCCCACAACTCTTTATCCAGCGAGTAGGGGGCGCGCGGGTCGAGGGTGACCTGCGACTCCTCGCGCGTGAAGTCACCGACCGTACTTTCCTCTTCCACCTTGATCTCCAGGCTGGCGCGGATCTTTTCCAGGTCCTCGACAGCAATCCTGTACTGCCGGTTGGTCTCTTGCCAAAGGGAGGCGCGGAGGGAATCGAGATCGCCGTCGATGCTTACGGGAATAATCCCGCCGCGTCGAAAAAGCGACATGACGCCGGGCTCACCGCGGACGCCGCGAGTGTTATCCAGTTCATAGTCCCCCACCCGCACGGTCACGTTGAGGAACCGTCCGTGGGTTTCCGTGCTTCTCTGGAGCGCGCCATGGGACGCCCGAATGGATCCATTGCGAGAGTCGGTGATCTGGTAGCCGATAAAATAGGGGCTGGGGTCGGCCTGCTCGCCAAATCCCTTCATCGACCGGGAAATCTCCTGCTCCATGGCCGTCAATACAATATCGTCCTCGCCGTGAGCCGCCGGCGCAACGGAGAATGAAAAAACCAGCAAGGCGAGAACCAACCCGAAATTCCCGCTCTGAGTCAAAAAAGATGCGAGGAAGCCGGTAAAGGATAGTGTGGAATTGGATGGTTTCACGTGGCGTTTAGGATTTCTCCTCTCGATTTTCAAACTGCTTTTGCGGGACTGGGAACGGCGCTTCGCTCCTCCCTGGGTCCCGTCTGGGAGGGGCCCTGCTTTCGATCCGGTTCCGGTTCGCCACGAACGCGGCCACGGGGCAGGAAAGATTTCTTCGTCACCTGCCCGAGTTCAAATTTCAGGGCGACTCCTTCTGCCGCACTCAAGCCGCCCCGGACGAGGCCGGGAACATCCAAAGCCTTCTCCGCGCGGTCCAACTCCTCTGCGGTCGCATGAAGAGCGGGAGAACGCGGCATGAAACGGGGACAGCAGTCCTCGAAGGGCTCACAGGAAATCTGGTAAGTCCCGATGCGGCGGGCCGTTTCCAGGATATCCAGCTTGTCGTCTCCCGAAAGGGGCCGGTAAATCGTGCACCGGGCCACCGAATCGACGGCAGCCAGATTCTGGAGCGTCTGGGAAGCCACCTGGC
>JAPUME010000141.1 GCA_027294185.1 Acidobacteriota bacterium
CCCTGTGGATTCTTCAATGATCCGTCGCGCGAATGCCACTGCACGCCTCTGCAAATCCAACGATACGTCTCGAAGATTTCCGGCCCGCTGCTCGACCGCATCGATATCCACATCGACATGCCCGCGGTGAAATATCGCGACCTGCGCGAGGCGCCCGACGCCGAGGGGTCTGATGTGATCCGCGAGCGGGTCATCCGCACCCGCCGCCGCCAGCTCGAAAGGTATCAGGGTGAGAAAATCTATTCCAATGCGCAGATGAGTCCCCGGCAGCTTCGCAAGTACTGCAACCTCTCTCCCGAATGCGAGCGCTTGCTCGAGAACGCAATGAGCCGATTGGGCCTGAGCGCGCGCGCCCACGACCGAATCCTCAAGGTGTCCCGCACCATCGCCGACATGGAAAGCTCCGAAGATATCGGAGTAACTCACATCTCTGAGGCCATCCAGTACCGTTCTCTCGACCGGAACTACTGGATGTGAGAATGACTTTAAGCGGAACTGAACCGCAAGCTCCCCTGTCACCGCAAAATCAAAAGGAAACTCTGAAAGGGTAAATTGGAAAGCTCCGTCGCCGCGCTGGTACTGTTCTCTGCCCTGCTTCATGCGGGATGGAACGCGCTGCTCAAGGTGAGAGGAGAGCCGTTGGTGGTATTGGCGCTCATCTCGGCAAGCGCCAATGCAATCGCGCTTTTCACTCTACCCTTTCTTCCCCTGCCGCCTCCGGTTGTCTGGCCCTTTCTCGGTATTTCGGTATTGTTCCACACCGGCTACAATGTATTTCTTGCTCAAAGTTACCGTCATGGAGACCTCGGTCACGTTTATCCTATCGCACGAGGCACAGCTCCCCTGATCGTGGCAATCGCTTCCCGGATTGTGGTGGGCGAAACGCTTCACCCTTTAACCGTGGTCGCCGTGTTGCTCATCGCCATCGGAGTCATCAGCCTGGCTTTCGGAGGTGAGCGGCCCATTTGGGAATACCCGCATCCGGTACTTTTTGCCCTGGGAACGTCGTTTTTTGTTGCTGCCTACACTCTCGTCGATGGAATCGCGGGACGGATGGTCGAGAATCCTCACGTGTACACTCTGTGGCTGTTCTCTTTTCTTGGATTTCCCATCTCGGCTCTGGCTCTGGCGAAGCACCGCCGCTCCGCGATTGCGCTGGCGAGAGAGAGGTGGAAGACGGGACTGTTGGGAGGCGCGATGTCCATCGCGGCTTACGGTCTGATCATTTGGGCGATGACGGTGGGGAACATGGCCCCGGTTGCGGCACTCCGAGAAACCAGCGTGATTTTCGCCGCTGTCCTGGCATGGGTTTTCCTTCGCGAACCGTATGGAAGGCTGAGATTGGTTGCTGCGGCCTTTGTCGCGGCAGGCGCGATTCTGCTGCGCATTTCTTAGGCATCAGGAGAGCCTACGCTCTCTCGACCGGGACTGCCAGGTATGATAAGATGGCCTTCGCAAGGTCCTAAAATTCAGAAATCGAAATAAAGAAAGATCGCCGCCCGGCGCGACTCGTTGCGGAATTTTCCTGCAAATGCTTTCTCAAGGAGACGGGCGGCAGGAAACCCGTGGCCCTACGAAGCACCCTATTCATCTTTCTCGCTGCCTTTCTCATCCCGGCCTCCACCGAAGCCCGAGGGGAGAGTATCCGAGTCTCAGACGGCGTTTACTGCGTGGGACGCGGCAATTGGGGACGCTTGAAGGCGCTCAGTGACCCTCAGGATTCAAACGTCTATCTGATTTCAGGGGGGGATGAACTGGCTCTGGTCGACACCGGAACCGGGGTTGGGATTGAGCAGATACTCTCCAACCTTCGAGCCCGTGGATTCGACCCGAATCAACTCAAGAAAATTTTCCTTACCAGCGCACACTTCGACCATTCGGGAGGAGTCATTCCGCTGCTCGAGCAGTTTCCGAACCTTGAGATTTATGCCGGAGAACCGGAGGTGGCCCCGCTCCGAGACTCCGATGCCGGCTACCTCGGTTATTCACTTCTTTCTTCGATGCCAACCCTCGAACCCATCCGCGTCAGCCACACCCCGAGCGACGGGGAGGTGATCCGGGTCGGCCGCGTTTCAGTAACCGCTCTTCGAGTTCCCGGACATACGCCGGGAGCGACCGCTTACCTGGCTGAGGTGGCCGGCCAGAGGATTCTTTTCACGGGGGACACGGCCATTGGAGATCAGCCCGTAGGAAAAGGGATTCTTGGTACACTCGACGGCCACTGGCGCTCGAACGTCACCGATCTCGATAACTCTCTGCGCCGGCTGTTCCACCTGAACGCGGAGATCATGCTTCCCGGACACGGCCGCTGGTTCAAAGGCCGGCGGCAGGTGCAGGAAAACCTCCAGCATTGCCAGTGGCGGCTGGACTTTCTGCTGCGGATTCCCGACGTGGAGACTCTATTGATGATTGGCGAGGCGCCCGACCCGCGTTAAACCCGCAAGCGGAGGGGAAAGGAAGCAAGCCAACCGTTTAAGAACCGGAGCCGGTTTTCGAAAGGAGGAGCGGCTCTGCGCGGATTGACAACCACGCCGCCGTGGTGTAGGGTCAGGCGTTCTCCGCATTGGAATGGGCAACGGTACGATCCTCAAATGGCAAAAGAAACGATCCGCGTCGAGATAACCCTCGAAAGCAACCTGAAGCACGTTGAATTGATCGAAGTCATTGCGCAAACCGTCGCCAAACAGTGCGGATTTGGAGAGGATGGTCTGCATGAGATCCTCATGGCCGTGCATGAGTGCGCCATCAACGCCATCTGCCACGGTAACAAGGAGGATTTGCAGAAACAGGTGGGATTAAGCTTGTCGGTTCATCCCGACCGGCTGGAGATTCGTGTCCGAGACCAGGGAAAGAGCTTTAATCCAAACGACGTCCCCGACCCCCTGGACAAGGAAAACCTGATGAAGCCCGCGGGGCGGGGTATTCTGTTGATTCAAGCCTTTATGGACGAATTTAGGGTCGGACGCTGTGAAAACTGGGGCAATGAAGTCATTATGACCAAGAGACTTCCTTCCCCTTCCCAGCCTGAAAAAGGAGGAGTTGGACGTGAGCATCAATAGCACCACGAAAAAAGTTGATTCCGTAACGGTGATCGGACTCAGCGGGAAGATCACGATCGGAGAGGAATGCAAGCACCTGCGGGAAACCATTCGGGGGCAGCTTTCCGAAGGAACTAAAAGCATCCTGCTGAATCTCGGCGACATCAGCTACATCGACAGCACTGGAATCGGTGAGCTGGTAAGTTCCTTTACCAGCGTTTCGCGACAGGGCGGGCAGCTTAAGCTGCTGAATTTGACGAAGAAAGTCCACGACCTTCTTCAAATCACCAAGCTGGTCACCGTCTTCGACATTTTCGAGGATGAGGCCAAGGCCGTGAAGAGCTTCGGGTCCACTCAGGCCTGATTTCATTATCCGGCCCAATCCCTCGATCGGGCCGCTCGTCTCGGTCCGGAAGCATAGCCTCAAGCAAGCAGCCCGCAAGTGGGGTTTTGAGGCCGTTTTCCGGGGGGCAACTTCAAGAGAGGTAAGCCTGCCGGTATTCGGGCTTCTCCTCCCGCCCGCAGGGCTGAGGGGCCACTTGGCGTCCGAGGGGCAGCCCTTCACTCACCCCACGGGTTCGCCTTCTCCTAAAGACTGCCCTCTTCCTCTTTTCCCGCCAACTACTCTCGCTCGGTCATCTTAAAGATTTTTGCGCCCAGGAATACCTGGAACAATGCGGGGTCGAGCAGGCGCGACTTCACTTCCGTACCGATAATGTCCAGTGCTAGGTCGGTGGGAACCGCCTTCTTGTAGGGACGATCCCGGGCGGTCAGGGCGTCGAAGATGTCACAGATGGTCATGATTTTGGATTGAAATGGGATTTGCTCGCTCTTCATGCGGTAGGGGTAGCCGCTGCCGTCCAGCTTTTCGTGGTGCGCTCGGGCAATCTCCGGAACCCGGCGCAGCTCCCGGGTCCAGGGAATCTGGCTCAGAATCCGGTAGCTGTGTTCGACGTGTGACTCGATCTCTCTTCTTTCCAGCTCATTCAAACTGCCCTTGGGAATCGTAAGCAGGCGGTACTCATCCTCGGTCAGGAGCGCCTCCGGCGGCCCGGAAGGGTCCTGGAAAACCCAACCCAGGATTTCGCTGAGCTGATCGGAGATCTTCTCGGGAAGGACGGTGGGCTCGTTGGCCTGCAGGATGTCTCCGAGAAACTGCTCCATTTCTCGCAGTTGCGCGTCGCACTCCTGATCGACCTCCCGGAAATAGACATGGTGATTCTTCCTCCCGTTCTGGAGAACATGCTCCAGTTTGCGGCGGTAGTTCTCCGATTGAATCGACTTGCGGATGTACTGGAACCGCTTGTGGATCAGTTCCATCTGCGCAGGATAGAGCTTCTTTGCCTTGATGAGGACTTCCTCACGGACGCCTACTTTCCCGAAATCATGCAGCAGGGCGGCGTAACGAATCTCCTGTATGTCCTGGCGGCTGAAACGCAAATCGCGATAAGGACCCATCTCGGACTGATCCACGGCCTCGGCCAAACCTACCGTCAGCTTTGCGACCCGCTCCGAATGCCCGAAGGTCGTCGGATCCCGAAACTCGATCGCTTTTACCGAGGCGCGAATAAATCCTTCGAAAAGCCCCTGGATATTACGGTAAAGCAGATTGTTTTCGAGCGAGACCGCTGCCTGTCCCGCCAGCGCGCCCGACAACTCCTGGCTCCGCTTGGAAAAAGAGATCACCTCCTTGCGAACCTTTTCAGGGGAGGTCAGGCGGGCTCGCCGCCGCCGCTTGGCATTGATCAGTTGGATGACTCCGATAACTTCATCCTTCTGGTTTTTCATGGGAACGACCAGAACGGACTTGGTTCGGTAGCCGAACTTCTCGTCGAATTTTCGATTAAAGGCGAACGGGCGACGCCGAATCCGGTAGGCGTCGCTGATATTGACGATTTTTCCGGTGCTGGCCGCGTACCCGGCGAGGCTGCGGGTGTCGAGGGGCATCGTGAATTCCCGAAAAGGAACGGAGATGCTGTCGTTCTGAGTCAGCTTGAAGATCAGATGCCTTGCCCCTTCTCCTTCTTCGCCTCCCATCAGATAAAGCGATCCGGCATCGGAGTTGGTGATCTCACGGCTCTGGTTCAGGATCAATTCCAGCAGGGCATCGGTGTTGTGCTCGGTGGAGAGCGCCAGGCCGATTCGGTTCAAGGTCCCCAGCTCCGATCGAGTTTGGACCAGTTCCTTGCGGGTACGGGACCTCTTTCGGACCTCGCTCAGGGCTTCGAAGGCGGCCGACAGCGCTTTTTCAAGAATCGGCACACTTGCCGGCTTGGACAGGAGGGCAAAAGATGATCGCTTCGAGAGACCACGGGGAGGCCGGGACCTCTGGATCAGGTAGATCACACGGAGGGTCTTGCCGAAGGGAACGGTCTGCTCCAAATCCTTCGGACGGTCCCGCGCCGCGTCAACCACGAAAACGGCAGGCAAACGCCAGCGGGAGGGAGGGGCGTCCCGATCGATGGCAACGGACTGGTATCCGGCGGACAACTTTCGGAGAAGTTTTTCTAGGGGAGAAGGCCGGAAATAGTACACCCTCTTGGTCATATCAAGGCGCCAAGCGGATGTAAGTATGAGGGCGATCCGAACCTCAGTCAACGGCTTTGTTAAACCGAGATTTATCAAGCAAAAAGGGACTTAGATTTACTTCAACCCTGCCCGGGACCTGGGAAGCCCCATCCCAAGAGGGAGAAAACTTCCCGAAAAAGGCGAGGTGATTTACAGTAGAATCGTGTTTCCTGAGCTCTTATGCGCAAGATTTGCTTCTTAGGAATCGAAGGTGGCGGGACCCGAACGAGGGCGGCCGTGTCGGGCCCCGAAGGACGAATCCTGGGGCGGGCCGAGGCGGGTCCCTCCAACCCCTTCAAAGTTGGCCTTGACGGGGCGAAACGTGCCATCCAGGGAGCCTCGCGGGATGCCCTGCGCCGTGCCGGGATTCGGAAAGGGGCGCTCGATACGGTTTGCCTGGGGCTGTCGGGAATCGACCGACCTGCCATCCGAAACCCTTTGGGCCAATGGATTCGACGCGCCCTGCCGGCCCGGCGGCACCTCCTCGAAACCGACGCGGCGATAAGCCTCTACGCCGCCGTGGGCGAGAATCCTGGAGTCCTGGTAGTCGCGGGAACCGGGTCCATCGCCTACGGTCGGGACACTCGAGGCCGCAGAGGCCGCGCCGGTGGCTGGGGATCGGCCTACGACGATGCAGGGTCGGGCTTCGACGTGGGACGGAAGGCCATCCTGGCCGCTCTTCACGCTTTTGACGACCGTGGCCCGAAGACCACCCTCGGTTCCCGCCTCTGTCGCCGATTACGCCTGCGAGACATTTCGCATATCGTCAATCGCCCGCTTTCAGCGACTGAAATCGCATCCCTCTTTCCCCTGGTAACGGCAGCGGCACAGCAGGGAGACCGTGTAGCCCAACGCCTGCTTCAGGAGGCAGGGGTCGAATTGGCCGAGCTGGGCCTGGCGGTTGTCCGCCAACTCGGATGGTCCCGGGGAGACCCGACGGTTGTGGCCTCGGGCGGAGTCCTTCGAGAAAGCGCGGTCGTCTACCGGCGGTTCCGGCGGGAGATCCGGAAACAGTTGGCGAATGCCCGGGTCATGCGGCTGGGGCGAAGCGGCGTCGAGGGCGCCCTGCGCATGGCAATTGAGGCCGGCAGTTCCTCTCCGCCCCGGGGACAAAAATGAGTGCCGCCTCGCCCGCAAAGATCGCGCAAACTTCTCCCACCCGGGTTTTGTTCTTCCTTTATCCCCGTAGCGTGGTGCATAATCAGAAACTTCCCTCGACGGATTTTCCAGACAGGCAGCTCGCTCACTCTTAACCTCAAATCAGGAGCAGAAGCATGGCGGATATGAAGGTTGGATTCTACGGTCACGTTCGGCAGTACCACAGCCTCAAGCCGGAAATCGACAAGGCTATCAGCGACGTGTTGGAGAGCGGCGCCTACGTCATGGGCCCCCAGGGCAAGGAGTTCGAAAAGGAGCTGGCCGCCTATAGCGGCACCAGGGACGCCGTCGGCGTCAACTCCGGCACCGACGCCCTGGCGCTGGCCTTCAAGGCCCTGGGATTGGGACCGGGCGACGAAATCATCACCGTGGCGAACACCTTTTTCGCCACCGCCGAGGCCATCTGGCTGATCGGGGCCACAGTAGTCCTTGTGGACCACGACCCCGTGACCTATAACATAGACCCGAGCAAGATCGAGGCGGCCATCACACCGCGCACCAGGGCTATTGTGCCGGTGCACCTCTACGGGCAGCCGGCAGAGATGCGCGCCGTGGCCAAGATCGCCAAGGCACATAAGCTGCTCGTCATCGAAGATAATGCCCAATCCATCGGCGCCCGCGGAGACGACTTCGCCATCGGCGAGCTGAGCGATGCGGTCTGCCTCAGCTTTATCATCCAGAAAAACCTGGGCTGCTTCGGAGACGGAGGCGCGGTGGCGACGAATCGCCAGGAGGTCGCCGACCGAATCCGCATCCTGCGGAATCACGGCTCCCCGAAGCGCTCCCATCACAGCCTGGGCTACAACAGCCGGCTCGATGACCTGCACGCCGCCGTGCTGCGCATCAAGCTGCGCCAGATCGACAAGTGGAACGACCGGCGTCGCTCGATCGCCGCGCAGTATGACAAAGCGTTGGCCGACGTCAACCTGAAGCTGCCCACCGCCAAGGCGGGCTACCGCCACGTCTATCACCTCTATGTGGTTGAGAGCGACGACCGCGACGGGCTGCAGGCCTATCTCAAGGGCAAGGGCATTATCGCCCAGACCCACTACCCCATCGCCATCCACCAGCAGGAAGGGTACCCCTGGGGATGCAAAGCTGTAGTCCCCGCGCCGCTGCCGAATACGGAAGCCGGAGTGCCTCGTGTGCTGTCTCTGCCCATGTACCCGGAGCTCACACAGGATGAGGTTCAATACGTGATCGACACCATCAAGAGCTGGCCGGGGAAGGGTTAGCTCGCCGGGGTTTGCTGTATGGAACCAACAACCATCAGCCGGAAGCCGTCCCGTAGGTAATCTGCGCCGGGCATCGTCAGGGCATGGCTTCAGCCGTGCCGAAGAATGCAATATGCCTCGAAGGCCCTAGCTCTGAGGGGCACCTCTCCGCACT
>JAPUME010000142.1 GCA_027294185.1 Acidobacteriota bacterium
TGGCGCAGATGTAAACGAAAACTCCCATGGCCAGCGACACGAGGAAGAAAATCAGGATGTGGAACAGGGTCTTGGCGCGAGGCCCGATGATGTCTTCGGCCACCTTGCCGATGCTCATCCCCCGGGCGCGCATGGACAGGACCAGAGCGCTGAAATCGTGGACCGCGCCGAGGAAAAGCGTACCCAATACGACCCACAACATGCCCGGCAGCCAGCCCCAGATGACGGCAATCGCGGGACCCAGCATGGGAGAGAGGCCCGCAATGGAGGCGTAGTGATGGCCGAAAAGAACATACCGGTTGGTGGGAACATAGTCGACGTCGTCCCTCAATACTGTGGCCGGTGTGCTCACAGTCGGGTCCAGGCGAAAGACCTCCCGCCCCAGGAAACGGGCGTAGAGGCGATAAACCACGAAATAAGTAACGAGACAACCCAATGCCGCCGCAATAGGTTCCATCCTGCCACCTCCTGAGTATAGAAAGGAACTCTTACCACACTCCCGGGCAGTTCGCCATCTTCTCTTAGTATTAAGATTCTCAAGGCCAAAAAGGGGTTGGGCAGGGTGGTGCCACGCAGCCTGCGGGGTATTCGGCCATTTTCAAGGGAATACAGCGCCTTTTGGGATTGCAAGGCGGAGCGGGGCGTAATAGAATAGATGTTTTCCTAGAGTACGCGAAGAATCAGGAGAAGCATGAAGCAGGGTATCCATCCCGACTACCAGGAAGTCAACGTAAGCTGTGCCTGTGGAAACTCATTCCGCACCCGGTCCACACACAAGGGCGACATCCGCCTGGAGATCTGCTCGAGTTGTCATCCATTTTTTACAGGAAAGCAGAAACTGGTCGATAGCGCGGGCCGGGTCGAGCGCTTTCTGAGGAAGTACGGATCCAAGGTCCAAAAATCCGCTGACGCCGTGGCGGCTGCGGAGAAGAATTAGGGTCTCTCGGCGGCACCGAGCAGCGAAGTCGTTTTCCATTCCGGCATCTTCCCAGGGCCGAGGGCACTTTCGAACTCTAACCGTTTCTAGGTTGAGGTTCAAAGAGTCCCGGGAAATTCGAGCTTCACATCTGATTACCCTGTCCAACGAAAAAATCGGCAATGACCTCACCATCACCCGATAATCCCTACGTCACCCACTCCAAGGTTTACTTGTTGGGAAAACAGTCGGTCGTAGCCGAGGAGCTCCAGCGCTTTCTCGACGACGAGGGATTGGTCTTTTCCACCGACACCCCGGTGGCGGGGGAAGTTCTGGCCGAGATTGCCGGCCGCACCTGCTACATGTCGTTCGGGAAAGGCCGAAAGACGAATCTCGAATATCTGGAAAACATCATTTCATCCAAACACGGGAGCGTGCTGGAACATGTGGTCTGGAACCTGCTGCTTACCGGCATCAGCCGGTCGCTGACGCACGAGCTGATCCGTCATCGCGCGGGTTTCGGCTACTCGCAACTCTCCCAGCGCTACGTGGACGAAAGCACAGCCTCCTACGTCGTGCCTCCTCTTTATCAGGAAAACGAAGAATTGCGGCGGAAGTGGACCGAGACCATCGAGTGCGTGCGAAAGGCCTACGCGGAGCTGGCCGAAATGTCCGGCCGCCACGTGAAGGAGAAATATCCGGAAATGTCGCCGCGGGACCGGCGGAAGCTCACCCGGCAGGCGGCGCGCTCCGTGCTGCCCAACGCCTGTGAGACCAAGATCTTCGTCACCGGCAATTCACGTTCCTGGCGCCATTTCCTGGAGCTTCGCGGCACTCCTCACGCCGACACCGAAATTCGGCTGCTGGCCGTCGAGATCTTCAAAGCCCTGAAAAAAGAGAGCCCCAACATCTTCAACGACCTCACCCTGGTGGAAGGCTCCGACGGGATGCCGTGCGTCTCGGTTGTTCATTCCAAGGTTTAGTTTCGGCGACGCCCCTCAGTCCCGCGACTCCCGGCCCACACGATCCAGCAAACGCATCACATCGTTTTCGCAAGCCTGCCGGCTGACCCCAACCATTTCAAGCTCCCCCAATACGTCCTTGAGGTTTTCCTCGAAGAAGGTCCGACCCTCATCCCCCCTGCCGAGGACGGAATGAAGGAGGGACGTATGAATAAGAATCGAGACCGTTCGATTCCTTCGCAATCTCCACTCCCTCAGGTGTTGACGGAGAACCCGCTCGAAATAATCAGAAAAATCCGCTGACGCCCGCGTGAATTGTCCGTCGCGGTAAGCGTAAACGGTCGGCAACAGCGGCGCCTTTGAGGGGGATACACAGGAGACGGGAAGGGGAACCTGAACGATCAACTCCCAGACGCCGTCGCCATTGAGGTCTCGGGCCTCCAGGCCCTCAAAGGGTAAGCCCGAGATTCCCTCGATTCGGCCCAGGTTTCTCACACCGGGAACGCCGACCGACATAATCGTTGCCGTCGTGCAACAGTATGCGCCACCGGAATATTGCCCCAGGATGACCTCGGGCACCTGGTCACCATTCAAATCACGGGCATAAAGAGGCACAGGCCGGCGATCGCGGCGTGGCTGCGAAAAATCGTAAAGCCGAGTCCAGGGATCCCGGGACCCCTCCAGCGTATCGATTTCATACAGCAGACCCAGTTCCTGGTCATAAAGAATGAATTTCCCCTGGGTGAAGACCAGAGGCGGCGAGATATAGCGGTAAACCACTCCCCTCAGAGTCCCGACCTCGAGAATCTCTACGGCTTCCATTCCGTCGAGGCGGGGAATCCGGAACCCATCGGCCGAAGCAGACGAAAGCTCCCCAGTCTCCGCGCCGGAGGAGGAAGGTTCGGTAGGAGCCTCGGAGAGCTTCTGCAGAGCCAGAACTGCGAGCAGGATTGTCCCCGCCAACAATAACGACAGGACCGCTCCTCCGCTTTTTGATCCTCCAAGCATCCGCTATCTCAATACCTCGCCCGCCCCATGAATGCCTGACTCATCATATCCCAAATGGAACTCTTGCTCCATCCGGAGAGTGCCGTCTAGCCTTCTTCCGAAAAATACTCCCCCATCTTCGGCCTGAGAAAGGCCACCGAGGCGCGCAGATCGTCCATCCCACCCACGCCGTCTTCAATGGAAATCCAGCCCTGAAAACCCACCTCACGCAGGATCGAAAAGATTCGGTCATAATCATTCAAACCGCGGCCGATGACTCCGTGGGCGAGGATATCCGGGTAATTTACGGCAGGGGCGGATTGAGCCAGCTCTTCAGCCGTGTGACCGGGTTTAAGATACCGGTCGCTCGCATGCATACTGACGATTCGTCGCTTGACGGCCTCCAGAATATCGATCGGGTCTTCGCCGGCCAGCAACGCATTCGAAGGGTCGTAGTTTACGCCCAGCCAGGGGCTCGGAACCCCGTCCAGTATCTCCACAAAGACATCCAGTTTCTGGGCAAACTCGGGATAATGCCAGTAATTGTCCTTGTAGTGATTCTCCATGGCCAGAATGACATTCTTCTGCTCGGCATATTCGACCAGTTCCCGCAGGCACCCGGTCACCCATCGCACGCCGTCCGAGCGAGAAACCTCCGGGAACCGTTGCCCGGAAAGCACACGGCAGGTCTTCCCGCCGAAAAAAGCCACCAGGTCGATCCAGGCTTTCTCTTTTTCTATTTGTTGTCTTCTCTTTTCGGGGTCCGGGTGGGTGAAATCCGGTGAGCAGCAGAGCATGGGCATCTGGAGCTTGCGCGCTTCGAGAGCCTTTCGAACTTTCTCGAGGTAGGGCCTGTCCCGGCTCTCGAGGAAGCCGTCGTAGAACTCCAACCCCTCGATCTCCAATTCACCGCCGAGCTCGATCCAATCGAAAAGCGACATGGATCGCGTGACGCACAAATCGTCCATGAACCCCTTGGGAAACGCGGCCAGTTGGACATTCATCAGGGGTGAACCTCCTGGCCTTCAGGCCAATCGTCGGAGAGGGGCTTAGGATTCCTGAGGCTTGAGGACCGCTTTGACGATCTGACGGGTGTGCATGTCCTCGATGCAGCCCTGCCAGTCTTTCAAGGGCGCGATCCTCCCCGCCAGCGGCGCCACGCGGATTTTCCCTTCTGCCAGCAGGGCGATGACATTCTCCCAGATGGGATAGTTGTGGCTGAAGCATCCTTGCAGGGTCACAGCCTTCTGAACCAGGGGGTCGAGGGAGAAATCAAGCGGCGTCGGCCCCCAACCCACTTTTGTGATGCGCCCCGCCGGGCGGACGATTTCCAATGCCTGCTTAAGAGCCGCGGAGTGGCCCGTGGCGTCAACCACTACCTGAGCGCCTAACCCATCCCCGATGGCACGGAATCTCTCGATGGGATTTTCCGCTTCCACATCGATCGTGAGGTCGGCCCCGAGCTCCCTCGCCAACTCCAACCTTGGGCGGTCGGCGGCGACACCGAGCATTACGAGCGGACTTGCTCCGCAAATCCTGGCCATCTGGAGACAGAGCAGTCCGATCGGTCCCGGCCCCATCACTGCCACCGATTCTCCCGGTTGGATGTGGGATTTGACGGCCACGGCGTTATAAGCGACGCAGCAGGGCTCCGTCATGGCCGCATCGTCAAAACTCAGTTTCCGCGGCAGGCGGTGCAGGCAACGCGCCGGAACGTTCACGTACTGCGCCATCCCCCCGTCCGCTAAAACGCCGAATCCCAGCCGCTTGGAACAGAGATTGTATTCGCCGGCAAGACAGTAGGGGCAAGCGCCGCAGATACGCGCGGCGGTTTCCGAAACCACCCGATCTCCCTCGCCGAAGCCGTGAACATTTTTTTCCTTTCCGGGCCACAATCCCGCAGAATTCATGACCGAGAATTACCGGTACGTTGACCTTCCAGCTTTGCGTGTTGTGGTACTGGTGAACCTCGCTCCCGCAGACACCCACGGCCTGGACGGCAAGCAGAACCTCGTCGGGGAGGATTTCCGGAATGGGCTGCTCGCGCAACTCGACGGCCTTCTTTCCGATTGCGTACTGCACTACCGCGGGCATGCTGGAAATCGCTTTGGCCATTCCTTTTTTAACTCCGAATGCGAGTGACGATTTCGCGCAGAATCGCTTCCAGATCATTTCCCGCAGGCTTGAAGGCGTCAGAATCGATCACCAGCGGCGCACCCAGCACGACGAGCGGCGCGCCGAGCTTCGGCATCTGGATCGCCTGTTCGATCGTCAACCCACCGACCGCCTGGACGGGAATCCCGACCGCCTTGACCACGTCGGCCAGCTCATGCAGCGGACTCAGCCCTTTGATCTCGCGCCTTTCGTCGTAGCCGACGTGGTGGATGATAAAGTCCACGCCCATCTCTTCCATCATCCGCGCGCAAGCGGCCTTGTCCTCTGCGCCCAGATCATCGCCCATCACCTTGAGATCGTAATCTTTTGCTGCCTCGACGACGACGCGCAGAGTCGACGGATGCGCACGGGCCATGACAACCACATGCGTTGCGCCCGCCCTGGCGGCAAGCTCCGCCTCAAGATATCCCCCGTCCATGATCTTCAGGTCGGCGACGATCGGATGGGTCGGGAACTCATCCCGCAGCGCCCGGACGGAATGCAACCCCTCGGCCAGCACCAACGGAGTTCCCGCCTCCAGCCAATCGACACCGGCGCGAACAGCCATATGCGCTGTTTCCAGCGCTTCGGGGATGCTGGTGAGGTCTAAAGAGATCTGGACTTTAGGTTCCATCAAGGTCAGAACTCCAGCCTAACACGGGTGAGGAGACTTCCAAAGAAATAGGAATCCGCGTCGATCGGGAGCCGCCAGGTTGCGGGCGCAACCGAGGGACAAACCGAGGCAAGAGGACTAGGAATCCGTCGAACTTTCCGACCCGGCCCTTTTCATCTCGTCTCTTAACCGTTTGAGCTCTCCCAGGAGCTTCCCCTGCCGCCGGAAGATTTGGACCAGAAAGACACAAAGTACCGCCCAGATCAGCATGTAGGCCGCAACCAGATAATTCATTCCCATCCGTAATCCTCTACTTTGAAGCTAAAATGACCATCCGCCGGCGAATTGAAAAAATCTCCCGCTCCACACTGCGAAGCGTAAACACCTGCCAGAGCAGGAAAGAAAACAGGGCCAGAAAAGCGCCCAACGTCACCCACAGGGCGGTGTACATCTGCGGGTCCAGCCCCGAACCTTCGCCGCCCAAGATTACCGGCGCCGGGTGATGCGTTCTCCACCAACGAATCGAAAAATAGACGATGGGCACGTCGATAAAACCGATGATGCCCACCACGGCCCCCAGCGTGGCCGACCGGCCCGACTCCTCAAAAAAGTGCCGGACGGACAGGTAAGACGCGTAAAGCAGCCACAGCGCAAAGGTGGAGGTAATCCGCGCATCCCAGGGCCACCAGAGCCCCCAGACCGGCTTCGCCCACAGAGGCCCGGTGATCAACACCAGGCTGCAAAACATGAATCCCACCTCACCCGCTCCGTGCGCCAGGCTGTCCATCTTTGGGCTGCGCTTGATGAGATAACCCAGGCTTCCCACAAAAATCACAAAGTAGGCGAGAAAGGCAATCCAGGCCGAAGATACGTGGAAGTAGAAAATCCGCTGCACCGGCCCCATTGAGGCTTCCTCCGGCGCGTAAATAAAAGCCATGTAGAGCGCCACGGGCATCGAGCCCATCACAAGAAGTAGAAGCAGCTTGGATGAAAGGCTGCGAGATTCTCCTGACATTCACTCCTCCATCACGTATCTGAAAAGCAGGTATGATGCCGTCGTAAAGATTATGCTAAAGGAAAAAAGCAGCCGAATCCAGTCCACGTATTCGGCCACAGGTTGCGCCCGCAGGGCCCCGGCGGTGCTCTCCATGGCGGCGATAAAGACCGGCACCGCCACAGGGAAGTGCAGGATGGGCAGCATCACCTCCCTCATGCGCGTGTTCACCGCGATGGCGGCAAACAACGTCCCCACGGCCACGTAACCGAATGTCCCAAGGAAAACAACCAGCAGCAACCATCCGTTGATCGATTTGAAGGGGAGGTTGTACCAGATGACGGCAAGAAACAGCACCACCATCTCCGCAACCAGGATGAACAGCAGATTCGCCAGAACCTTTCCCAGGTAGATGATCCCCGGGTCCATCGGGGCCAGCATGATCGCCTCCAGGCAGCCGTTCTCCTTTTCCGTGGCGAAGGAACGGTTGCAGCCCCACACTCCTGAAAAGGCAAACGCCACCCAGAGCAGGCCGGGCAGGAGGCGAAGCGACTCCTCCCGGGTCGGGTCGAAACCGAAATTGAAGATGAAGATGATGACGATGCTGAACAGGCACACCGTAACCAGAGTCTCGCGGCTTCGCCACTCAAGCCTCAGGTCCTTGAGAAATACGGCTGCAATTTTTCCCAGCATCGTTTAATGCACCAAACCAGATTTGCCGAAAAGGTTATGCTCGCAAAGACTAGGGCGAAACTGCCGGCTGCGGCTGTCCCTGCTGCAGCGAAACCGGCCCGTCACTCACAACCCGTCCTGCGTCGAGCCGCAGAAGGCGGTCCGCCACCGCTGCGCCGCGCTCAAAGCTGTGAGTAGCAACCAGGATACATTTCCCTTTCGCTTTTTCCGCGCGCAGCCGCTCGATCAGCAGTTTGACCGTCCCTTCGTCCAACCCCGTAAACGGTTCGTCGAGCAACAGGATTTCAGGATCGTGAAGCAAGGCCCGCGCCAGCGAAACCCGCTGCTGCAAACCGCGAGACAGGTTCCGCACCGGATCGTCCGCCCGCCCTCCGAGGCCGAAAAAATCCAGCAACTCCTCGCCCACCCTGTTTCCTTCGGCCAGTCCGAAAAGCTTTCCAAAAAAGGAGAGGTTTTCCCGAGGCGTGAGATCACGGTAGAGAAAACTGTCGTGAGAAACAAAGCCCATCACCCGCCGGTAGTCCTCCTCCCGGCCACTCAGAGACTTCCCTTTCCAGCGGAATTCGCCTTCAGTGGGCCGCACCAGAGAAGCAAGC
>JAPUME010000143.1 GCA_027294185.1 Acidobacteriota bacterium
CCTGGGCGTGTCGAATCGTGAATTGGGCTTTACGGTGAACGCGCTGGTGGACGGCGTCAAGGTCAGCGACTACCAGCATGAGGGGAAAGAGATCGACCTGATGCTGCGCGGAAGGGACGATTACGCGGAACGGACGCACGAGATCGAAAACATCCCAATCGCTACTCCCAGCGGACGGCTGGTGCCCCTTAGCTCGGTAGCAGAGGTGCGGTTGACGAACGGCCCCGTGCAGATCAACCACATCGAGCGCGAACGGGCCATCAGCATCGAAGTGACTCCGCCGGAAACCATGCCGCTCGAAAGGGCCATGGAGGTAATCGAGGGGGAGATCATCGGACCCATGCGCGAGCAGGGGTTGTTGTCCCCTCCCTATCATGCCCAGATGCGCGGCACAGCCGACAAGCTCACCCAGACCGCCGAGGCACTCAAATGGAACGTCCTGCTTGCCCTGGCCATAACCTATCTCTTAATGGCGGCCCTGTTTGAGAGTTTCCTCCATCCCTTTGTAATCATGCTCAGCGTTCCCCTGGCAGCATTCGGAGGCTTTCTGGGATTGGCAGCCGTGAATGCTTTCGTCTCCTACCAAGCGCTGGATGTGCTGACGATGCTGGGGTTCATCATCCTGATCGGAATCGTCGTCAATAACGCAATTCTGATCGTCCACCAGGCGCTGAACCACATGCGCCAGGAAGAACCGCTCGGTCCGCGGGAGGCCATTCGAGAATCGGTGCGGAGCCGCATACGGCCCATCTTCATGAGTGTATCGACCAGCGTGTTTGCCATGCTGCCGCTGGTGCTTTTCCCGGGCGCAGGGTCGGAGTTGTACCGTGGCCTGGGGAGCGTGGTCGTGGGAGGGCTGATTGTCTCGACCGTCTTTACCCTATTCCTGGTCCCGGCCATGTTCAGCCTGTCGATGGACCTGAAACTGGCGCTGGTGGCAAGGTTCCGCACCCTTACCCTGGCGCAGGAGCAGCACGGAAAATAGCAATCCTTACCGCGGCCTGGCGTGTGATTCCCCCATTCGGCCGAGCGCCCTTCCCTACCCTCTCATTGACAGCCTCCCTGCAGGACGGCTATAATTTTATATTCACGGAGCGAGGTAATTCAGCAGTTTTACGGAGCAATTATGCAAGCAGTCATCATGGTGGGCGGAAAGCAACACCAAGTCAGCCCCGGCGAAGTGATTCGCGTAGAACGACTTAGTGGCAACACGGGCGATACCGTGGAGTTTCAGCGCGTCCTGGCCGTTGAGGACAAAACTCTGAAGCTGGGCAGCCCCCTCCTAAACGGAGCCAAAGTGCGCGGGGAAATCCTGGCACATGGCCGGGCCGAAAAGATTCGGGTTCTCAAATACAAGCGAAAGAAGCAGTACCGCAAAACGACCGGCCATCGGCAGGCCTATACCGAGGTTCGAATCAACGAGATCGTGAGTTAGCTCTCCCATCCGGGGACTCGTTTTTCGAGCACGCGACGAATGAGGAAGAGAAATGGCACATAAAAGAGGGTTGGGTAGTTCAAGAAACGGGCGTGATTCCCACGGGCAACGGCTGGGCGTGAAGCGGTATGGCGGCCAGTTCGTTTCCGGCGGCTCGATTCTGGTCCGCCAGCGGGGAACCCGAATCAAACCCGGTGTGAACGTCGGGCGGGGACGCGATGACACCCTATTCGCCAAGGTCACGGGAACCGTAAAGTACACAGACCGAGGAAGCATGGGACGCTTTGTGAGCGTACTGGTCCCCGCAGCGAATTAATCTCTACCACGCCGCCGGTGTGCAAATCTCCCTCTCGCTCGGAGTTGCCGCCGGCATTGTTTTTCATGGCAAGAATCTGTTCCAATCATCCATCAAGGCGCGACCCGCACCCCACGTCATCAGGAAGACGCGGGATATTCAGTATTCAGCCTATCTATAATGTTCATTGACGAGGTCAAAATCCTGGTCAAAGCGGGCGACGGGGGGAACGGTTGCGTTGCCTTCCGGCGTGAGAAATTCGTCGCGCGCGGCGGCCCGAGTGGGGGCGACGGAGGAAAGGGCGGCGACATCGTAATCGAGAGCAATCCACATATGAATACTTTGCTTCACCTGCGCTACACTCCCCAGTTCGAGGCCGAACGCGGGCGTCACGGTGAGGGATCGAACCGCCACGGGCGAGACGGTAAATCTTCCCTCATCGAAGTGCCTGTCGGCACACTCATTTTCGATCTTGAGTCAGGTGAAAATCTTTTTGACTTTCAGGAGCCCGGACAGCGTTTCAGCGTAGCCCTCGGTGGACGGGGAGGCCGCGGCAACGCACGCTTCACCACTTCCACACGGCAGGCTCCGCGGTTTTCGACCCCAGGGCGCGAGGGCCGGAAGCTGCGCTTACGACTTGTGTTGAAGCTGCTGGCAGATGTAGGCTTGGTGGGGTTTCCCAACGTGGGAAAATCCACGCTCATTTCCCGGCTGAGCGCGGCGCGGCCAAAAATCGCCGACTATCCCTTCACGACGCTTGAGCCTCAGCTTGGTGTCGTCGCTCTCGACGTGGAGCGCTCCTTTGTGATGGCCGACATTCCCGGACTGATCGAAGGTGCGCACGAGGGCCACGGCCTGGGTACCCGTTTCCTGCGGCACATCGAACGGACCCGCCTTCTGCTCCATTTGGTTGATGTTTCCGAGCCCTCAGAGGGAGATGTGGAAAAGAATTTTCAGATCGTGGCGCGTGAGCTCTCGAGATTCAGCCCGAAGGTGGCCGAGAAGCCCGTGATCGTGGTGGCGTCAAAGGTTGATGCGGTGTCCGGGTCCGACCGTTTAACTTCCCTGCAGAAATTCTGCTTCGACACGCAACGGAACCTCTTTGAAATCTCTTCCCAGACCGGCCAGGGCCTGAAAGAATTGAAAGAGGCCATATGGAAAAAGCTCCAGGAGATTTCCAGGGCGTCGCAACCCGCGGAGGAAGAGAATGCGACTCTCCCTCCCGCCGAGCCGAAATCGCCTCAGGAGGTGGCTTCCACCGAACGTTGAAGATCGCTCTTTTTGGCGGAACTTTTGATCCGATTCATGTGGGACACCTGAAAGCCGCGGCGGCGGCAGTTCGCGGTTTCAGCCTGGACCGCGTCCTGTTTGTCCCCTCCGGCCACCCGCCTCACAAAACACGCGAACCGCTTACCGCCTTCGACCACCGCTACAGCATGGTGTCGCTCGCCTGTGCGGGCAATCCTCGATTCATTCCTTCGCTTCTCGAAGCCCCGAGACCGGGAAACAAGGTTTGCTATTCCGTGGACACCGTGCGCCGTGTGCGTCGAAATCTGAAGCCCAACGACAAACTCTACTTTCTGATCGGAATCGATGCGTTCCTGGATTTTCACACCTGGCGGAGCTGGCGCCGATTGCTTCAACTCGTCAACTTTATCGTAGTCTCCCGGCCCGGGTTTGCCCGCAAACCGATCCCGGAACCTACGCGAAAAGAGCTTGCAGCAACGAAAACAACGCTACACTACCTGAACGGGATTCGCGAAACGGCTTCGGCCCGCGCCATCCGGCAGGCTGCCCGGCGGTCCGGCTCACTCACGAAATGGGTTCCCGGGCCTGTGGCCGAATACATTCGAAAAGCGCGGCTTTACTCGCCCAAGAGGGCGGAATTTTCGAGATGACTCCTTCTCTTCAACTCACCATCGAGATTGCGCAGGATAACAAGGCGCAGGACATTTGCCTGCTCGACATGCGAGAGGTCTGTTCTTTTACAGATTATTTCCTGATCTTCTCCGGCACCTCTTCCCGCCAGATTCAGAGTGTAAGCGACTCCATTCTGGAGGCGCTCAAGAAGTCGGGCGCTCCCCCCCTGCACGTGGAAGGATACCGAGCGGCCG
>JAPUME010000144.1 GCA_027294185.1 Acidobacteriota bacterium
GGCCCCCATCAAAGCGGCCAGCCGGGCACGAGAAGTCTCCAGCAACCCTGCATATTTAGCGCGGTTCTGGAAGGAAGCATCCTGGTCCTCGTCGCGTAGATAGCCGAAGACCGTCTCCATCACCGAGATCGGCGAGGGACAAAGGTTCGCGGCATTCATCAGGATCAGGCCGTCGCGGAGAATGAACTGCTCTTTGACCAGACGCCCGAAAGTCTCGCTTCTTTGCACAGGGGAATGGCCCATCCCCGGCGAACCCTTGAGAGGAGCAAAGCTGCCTGCGAAGGTGGCTGCCGCTGCGCTCGTTCCGCCCAGCCGCTGGAAGAATTCCCGCCTCGTTACCCGCCAGGCGGATTCCGGGAGGGAGATGATGGTATTCATGGGAGAGACTCCTTTGGGGAGTTGCCTTACGCTAACACGCCTCAGGGAGAGGAACAAGGACTCCCTGGATCCAAGGGCTCAAAAACTCCTGCATGTTTTCCTTTGCTGTGATAATGTGCCTTTTCCTTCCAAACCAGTGCGATGAGGACCCTAGACCGATATGAAGACCGGCACAGCCCTGGCGAAAATCCTGAAACTTGAGGGAGTGGAGTTCCTCAGTTGCTTTCCGAACAATCCCCTCGTGGACCCGGTGGCCGAGGAGGGCATCCGTCCGATTCTCGCCCGCACGGAGCGTGTTGTGGTGAATATCGCCGACGGCTTCAGCCGCGTCACCAACGGGCAGCGCATCGGCGTCTGCGCCATGCAATTTCAGGCGGGAATTGAAAATGCGTTTGGTGGCGTGGCCCAGGCCTATGGCGATTCGGTTCCCATCCTGGTGCTTCCGGGGCACGCGGGGCGCAAGCACCTGGGGATTTCACCCGATTTCGATGCAGTGCGGAATTTGGCGGGCATCACCAAATGGGCCGCCAGCATCAATCTGGCCGCGCGCGCGCCGGAGCTCATGCGGCGAGCCTTTACTCAATTACGCAGCGGACGTCCCGGCCCGGTTCTGCTGGAAGTGCCTCACGACGTTGCCCAAGAGGACTTCCCGGAATCTGAACTCCGCTATTCGCCTCCGAAAGCAATGAAGACCGCAGGGGACCCGCAGGACATCCGTGAAGCCGTTCGTATGTTGCTCGCGGCAAAGCGTCCCTTGCTTTGGGCGGGGCAGGGTGTGCTCTACGCCCGCGCCTGGGATGAATTGCGCGAGTTTGCCGAACTCCTTCAGCTTCCGGTGATGACCACCCTGGGAGGCAAGAGCGCCTTTCCCGAAAACCATCCGCTGTCGCTCGGCGCGGGAGGGAATTCCACCACGAAAGCCGTCGACCATTTCCTGCGTGAAGCCGACCTGATCTTCGCCATCGGCTCGAGTCTACGGGTATGGTTTATGGGGCCGCCCATCCCGGACGGCAAGGTCATCATTCAATGCACCCTCGACGAGCGCGACATCAACAAGGACTATGCGGTCAACCACGCCGTGATGGGTGACGCCGCCCTGGTGCTCCGGCAGTTGATTCAAGAGGCGAAGAGCCAGGCGGGACCGGAGGGCCGAAAGGGTTCCTCTTCGGTCGCCGAGGAAGTCCGGGGCATAAAAAAGGTCTGGCTCGAGGAGTGGATGCCGAAGCTCCGTTCCGATGAGGTTCCCATCAATCCGTTTCGTGTGGTTTGGGAATTGATGCAGTCGCTCGACCCGGCGCAGACGATTATCACCCACGATTCGGGCAATACGCGGGATCAACTTGCGCCGTTCTACGAGGCCACGACCCCGCGAGGCTATCTCGGCTGGGGTCATTCGAGCCAGTTGGGCTACTCGCTTGGCCTGGCATTGGGCGCGAAACTCGCCGCGCCGGAAAAGCTGGTTGTGAACGTTCTCGGTGATGCCGGCTTCGGCATGTGCGGCATGGATTTTGAAACGGCAGTGAGGGAGAAGATTCCCATTCTGACGGTCTTAATGAACAATTCGGAAATGGGCGGTTACGAAAAGCACATCCCCTTTGCCGCCGAACATTACCGCCTCAAGTACATTACAGGGGATTACACAAAAATTGCCGAGGGGCTGGGAGGCTACGCGGAAAAGGTGGAGCACCCGGCCCGGATTGCAGGCGCCCTCAAGCGGGCCAAGAAGATCGTCGAGGGGGGCAAGCCGGCTCTTCTTGAAATCATCACCCGTGCCGAACGCGAGATACCGTTTTATTGGTAGTGTCCAGCTCTAGTTCTTAGCGGGAAATCCAACCGCAATCGATGTTCACCGCCGAGCCGGTAATGGCCTGTGCGGCGTCGCTGGTCAGGAATACGATCAATTCGGCCACCTCGCGCGGTTCGAGCAAGCGCTTCAGAGCCGCGGGTTCGAGCATGATCTTTTTGACCACTTCGTCTTCGGGAATGCCGTGGCTCCGGGCCTGCGTGGCGATCTGGCTTTCCATCAGCGGGGTCCGCACGTAGGAGGGACACACCGCGACGGCGGTGATGTTGTGGGCGGCGCCTTCGAGCGCCACGACTTTCGTGAACCCGAGGATGCCGTGCTTGGCGGCCACGTAGGCCGCTTTGTATTCGACCCCCACCTGGCCCAGGACGGAGCTGATGTTGATGATGCGTCCCTGCTTGCGGGCGATCATGTGGGGCAGGGCGTACTTCGTCGAGAGGAAGGTTCCCGTCAGCATCACGCCGATCAGACGGTCCCACTGATCTTCTTCGAACTCATGGATGGGCGCAACGTGTTGAAGCCCGGCGTTGTTGATGAGAATGTCGAGGCGGCCGAATTTCTCGACCGTGGCATCGACCAGCGCACTGACATCGGGACTTTTCGAAATGTCGGTGCGCTTGAAAAAACACTCTCCTCCCGCGCCATTAATTTTCTTGGCGGCGGCTTGGCCGCTCTCCTCCGACAAATCCGCAATCACCACACGGGCGCCCTCGCCGGCCAGGGCTTCCGCAAAGGCCAGCCCCAGGCCGCTCGCGCCGCCGGTGACGATCGCCACTTTTCCGTTTAGATGATCGGCCAAACTCCCTCCTTTTAGAATGGGAACCACGAGGCAAACAGATTCGCCGAAGTTGTGGGGAATGCGGAACCCTCAACAGTCCGCTGCTATTTTTTCAGGGCGATGAATTCGACGCCGTAGCCGTCGGGGTCGCGGCAGAAGACCTGCCGCATGTTGGTCAGTATGATTTCGCCCTCACGGAAGGCGATACCTTCCTCCGAGAGGCGCTGCTTGACCCCCTCGACGTCTTCGACCTCGAGCGCCATATGCGTCGCCCGTCCCTGGGGCGCGTCGGTCCCGGAGTCGGCAGCATCTTCGTCCGCGGCTATCAGGTGAATCTGATAGGGGCCGATGGCGTACCATGCGCCGGGAAACTTGAAGTTCGGGCGGTCGATCGATTCAAGCCCCAGCACCCGCCCGTAAAAATCCTTCGACTTCTCGAGGTCCGCCACGGCGTAGGACGAATGGTGCGCCTTTTTTATTTTGATCACGCCATCACTCCTCTGCTCATTTACTCCTCCCCTCATTTACTCCTCAACAATGTCGGCTTCGTATCGAATTTCGATACAGTTGCGGACGCTGGTCGCAGCGGGGCACTTCCGTTCGTGCGTGGCCACGGCCCGTTCCGCCTCCGGCCGTTTCCCCCTGGGAATCTTGATGTGATATTTCACCCGCAACCGCTTGATGACGATCACACCGCCTTCGTTTTCGATATCGCCTTCGATCTCCGACCACAGCTTTTCCGGATACGCAGGGATTCCGCGTGCTGCCAGCACGCCACCGAGGGTGCCGGTCAGTCAACCGCCGACGGCGGCGATCATGTGGTCGAGCGTCGCCGGAAGGTCCTCCTCCGGTTCCATTTTGTAGAAATGCTTGATGCCGCCGTGCACCCCGTAGCGCACCGGTTCGGGAAAATTCTCGATAAAGGCCCGGCGAAGGGGACTCTTGTCCTGATAGATTTTGACGTGCGAAGTATGGATCAGCTCGCCCATGAGATGCCTCCTCTTTGACCACCCTTGATTCCGATTCGACCACCTCTTGCAGGGAAACTCTTATTTATCAGAAAGAGTTCCCCTCGACAAGGTAATGTTTCCTTCGTCGAGGAAAGGCAGTCGGCTGGTAGAATGGAACGCCTGATGCGCGAGTAAGGAGCTTCTCCCTATGACCCCTCCGATGGGAAAACCCGCCGGGAGTCTGGCGGCGCTGGCCGAAAGCCTCCGCGCCGGGCAAATGCCTTTAGCCGACTACCACGGCCAACTGCGCGACACATTCGACAAGTGGAATCCTCGCGTCATCGCATTTCTCGAGGAGCAGCCGGACCGTTGGGAGCGGCTCGCTCGTGAAGCTTCTGAACTCG
>JAPUME010000145.1 GCA_027294185.1 Acidobacteriota bacterium
GGTGCCGAATCTTTCGTGCCAGGCTTCCACAACGTAATCGCCCGGAGGAATCCCGCTGATTTCAAAGGAGCCGTCTGCGCCGGTTACCGCGAAGAAAGGGTGGCTCACAACACCGACATAAGCCCTCATCCAGGGATGAACGTTGCATTTTATGGGAATCATGACCTCAGGCCGGCTGAAAATTCTCTTGAGAGGCCGGGCGCCCGGAGCCATGGAGGTGTTCCATTCCCGATTCTTTTCGGGCATGGGGTGGATGTTATGCGTGGTCGGGTCGCTGGTGTGGATTTGAAGCTCCTGGCCCGCCTGTACGCCGATGACGTGAGGGGTATAGAGGCATCCCTTCTGGTCCAGATGAGCCGCTCCTTCCGGCTTCGCGAAGGTCTTGCCTTCCAGCCCACCCTTGATATAAACGAACACGTTGCTCAAAGTCCCATTGTCGTTCAGGACCACCTGGTCGCTGACGACCACCTTTCCCTTGTGCAACTCTTCACATTCGGGAACGGCACCCATGGCGATTCTGCGCATTCTGGGCCCCGTGCCATCGAAAGACGCTTTGCCGGTGATGGTTCCTGCGGTGGCGGGGTCAACCTGAGTAACGGCCGCAGCTTCCGTGGCGGCCTCTTCTTCTGTCACATCCGCTTCTTGAGAGCAGCCCACCAGGAAAAATCCCAACGCGAGAACTGCCAATAATTGAAGTCTTGCTTTATTCATAATCTCATCGCCTTTCCGTCAAAAAAATAACGTGTCGGTCGGAATAATCCGCTGGTAGCAATAAGGCGTCCGACTCGACTGTCTTCGTTCCGGCCGCTACCGGCCGGTGAGCCGGCGGAGTTCGGCCGGCGTAAATTGGAACATATAACGAACCAGAAGTCGTGCGTGATCTTTATCGTAGCCCCGGAAACTGCTGGGCGTAGGTCCGGCAAACACCCAACGGCCACCCTCCTGCCGGAAGAGGTCTGAAGGCATGGCGGTCCCGGGACTCATTGCTGCCGGATCGAGCATCCAGCGTTCGGTCCAGCCGGGTTTCAATCGCTCGCCGGCCAATAGGAAATTCGGAGCCGTCGCGTTGCGGTCATGAGCCGCCTCGCCCGTGGCATGGCATTTCAGGCACGGGGCCGCCGGATGCGTAAACAACTGCCGGGCCATGAGTTGCTCCTGCGGGGTCAGAGGGTCCGGCTTGGGAGCGATATAAGGTTGGGGCTGTGCGCTGAGGGCGGAGAAGAAGCGCAACAGCTTGCGGATTTCTCCCGGGGAGAAATTGAAGGTCGGCATACGCGCCTCAAGGTAAGGGCGTATCCCGTTCCGGTTTATCTCCCGCTCACTCAATGCCGGATTATCGAGGAACTTGATCAGCCAATCCGGGTTGACTCGCGCACCTTCACCGATGAGCGAAGGCGGAATCTGCTCTTTCCAATCGGGGTCCTGGTAACGCGGCAGATCCATCAGGATCGAGCGTTGACCGACTTGAACCTGGTGGCAACCCATGCAGTTGTACTTCTTGACAATCCACCAACCCTCTTGAATGTCCTGACGCTGATCGGAGGGCTGGTAGAAATACTGCTCCGGAAGTTGCGAGTCCACACTGCCCAGAAGAAACGTCGTGAGGGCTGTAACTTCTTCCGGTTGAAGGTTCGGTTTGGGCATCTTGAGTTTTTCGAGCGGCGCGCGTTCTTTTCCCTGGTCGAAAAAGGCGGGGTCGGCGAATTTCCGTTCGAAGAAACCCTTGTGGTTGTACCATCCGTCATGTTCGGCTTCATGGGTGAGCAGCGCAAAGTCCAGCCTCTCGATCGGCTTGCTCCCCTCTTTGGTGAGCTCGGTGCCGATGCGCGACTCTTCCTCGAAGGTGGAAATCTCATGACAACCCGCGCATCCGAAGTGGCGAACCAGAGCTTCGCCCTTTCGCTTGAGCTCGGGGTCGTCAAGATAGGGGGCGGGGGAGTAGGTCGCGTCGTCCTCCTTCAGGGTCAGCAGGTAGGTGGCGATATCCCGTGCTTCGGGCAAGGTCAGCCGAAGGTTGGGCATCACCGTCATCTGTTGGACCTGGAGTTCATGCCCGTCGTTCGGGCATTGCGAGTGCTCGAGATCGAAGACGAAGGGCAGCCCGTGCCGGGCATAGTCCTCAGGGCCGAGGTCGCGCTTTTCAAAAGAACAGTAGGGGCGCGTGCGCTCGCGCGGGTTGTGAATCCATCGCACCAGATAGTTGTAATTATCTTTTTCACCCACACGGGAAAGGTTGGCCGCAAAGGTGCCGCCCTCGAGGGCATCCCCCTCACCTACGGCGTGGCAGCCCATGCAGCCGCGCGTCTCGAATAGTTCCTTACCTCGCGTGGTGTTGCCTCGTGGGTGGGAGCGGAGTTCGCCCTCCACTCCCGACTGCCAGATGAAGGCGGAGACGGCCTGGAGCTGTTCTTCATCCATGCGGAAAGCGGGCATTTTGGTAGTGGGCCGGAAGCCGTGGGTATCTTTAAGCCATGCCGGAATCCATTCCGGGCGAATCTTTACCCGAACCTCTTTCAGGCTCGGACCCACCTTCTTCTGTTCCCGCAGCAGGAATCGCGACTCAAGCTCTAACTGCTCGAGTTGATGGTCCAGGTTACTGTTCGTGACTCGGAGGTAAAGTGCACGAGCATTGAGGCGGTCAAACTCGGCGTCATCGGTGGCCTCATCGGCTCCCCGTTCGCTCCTTTCGGCCTCCCTACGGTTTTCCTGCTTTTCGGTTTCGATGGATCGAATCAACTGGTTTACCGACGTCAACTCTTCGGATTCACGGTCGAATCCCTCGAATTTATGGCAACCGATGCAACCCATCTGCTGGTAAAGCTCTTTTCCGCGGTTCAATACGCCGGCGAGTTCCAGGACGATATCGTTCGAGTGGCACTGCTGGCAGCCGGCTTCAATATTTTCCTTCGGAAACAGCGGCCACAGCCAATGCCGATATCGACCATGCCCTTTCTCGACGCTGCTGGTGGCGCGGCCGTTGCCGTTATGGCACGGCGTGCAGCCGAACAAGTCCGTGTCGTGAATCTCAAGCAATTCGAGGGAGGGATGGCTGGCAAAGGCGGCTTCCCCGCCCATGTCCTCGGCGGTTAAAACCACTTGAGGAGGGACCAGGGTGCGGTCCGTGCCCACATGGCAGGAATAGCAGCGGTCGACCAGGTCGACCTCGCGGACGTGAATCTGTCGAATTTCTGTCTCGAAAGTTCTCATTCCCTCCTGGAGCCCGCGCATCTGCTCGACCCCAAGGCCAACGAGATTTTCCCGTAGATAGGTAGTGCGCTTGCGGCGAAGCTCGGTGGCATCCGCGAGAACCTCGGCCCGCTCGACAAGCAGTTCGGCCCGGCGCGCCTGGAGGCGATTGAACTCTCCCTGGATTTCATCGTAGTTGTAGCTGACTTCCTGTGCTTCCCCGTTCGAGCCGGGAAGGGTGACTTCGAAAGGTCCCTCTTTTGCTTCCTCTACCTTTTGTTTGAGCGAGGCTCTGTCGCGTTCGGTCGTGGCGACTTCCAGCTCGTAGATCCGGGCGGTTACTCTACCACGCGCCTCCTGAAACTGGTTGATAACGGCGGCCATTTGGCGATTGACGAGGTTTACCTCGGCGTCGATCTCAGCCACTCGAGGGGCGGCGGCTCCTTCTGCTGCCTCCAGTTCCTGCTCGATTAGCTTAAACTCACTGGCCCCCCGGACATCCTCTTCGTCCTGGGCCTGCAGGCGGATGGATTTCGCCAGAAACGCGGAATATTGCTCCTGAAACCGCGCTTGGTAACCTTTCCAGGGTCGAAGCCCGTAAAATTCGTCATACAGCGCCCAGATAAGCGTGCCCACGAGCGCCAGGGCGGTGATCAGATACAGTCCGCTGAGGGAGCTGCTAATAATGGGATCTTC
>JAPUME010000146.1 GCA_027294185.1 Acidobacteriota bacterium
ACTCGAAGGCCTCCATCAGGCAACCCCTCCTTTCTCCATAGCCGCCAGAACCTTGTCGGGAGTGAGCGGCCGAGTGGACACACGGACGCCGACGGCATTGGCGACCGCATTGGCAATGGCCGCGCCGGGGGAAATCACCGGAGGCTCGCCCAATCCGATGACGCCCCGCTCCTCGTAGTCGGGCCCCGTCATCATGTGGACGACAATCTCTCCGATCTCGCCGATTCCCGCCAGCCTGTAGAACTCCAAGTTCGCATTGAGCATCCTTCCCGTGGCGTCGTCCATGACCGTTTCTTCAAACAGCGCATAGGTGATGCCCATGATCACGGATCCATAGACCTGACTTTCGGCCGTTTTCATGTTGAGAATCAGGCCGCAATCCTGCACAGCCACGAACTTCTCCATTTTGACAATGCCGGTTTCGGTGTCCACGCTGACTTCCGCCATCTGGATGCCGCCGACGCCGCTCGAGTTGAGGCTTCCCTCTCCGGGATTCTTGCCCGTGGTCGTGATCGAGTTAACACCCAACCGACCGCATGCCTGCTTCCAGGAGAGACTCTTCGATGAATCCCCTTTCACCTGAATGCGACCGCCGGCAATTTCCAACTGGTCCGGCGTCGTGCCCAGCGCGGGCGCCATACGAGCCAGCAACTGTTCCAGCGCATCCTGGGCCCCTCGCCGTGTTGCGGAGCTGACGCCGCCCACGGTCGTGCTGCCGCCGGATGCTCCGGAGGCCGGGAAGCGATTGTCGCCCAGGTTGACTCGAATGTCTTCCACCGCCAGCCCGAGGGTTTCCGCCGCCGCGATGGCGATGATGGTCCGGGTCCCAGTGCCCAGGTCCTGGCTCCCCAGGCTCACTTCCACCGAGCCGTCCGGATGGATGGCAAAGTTGCAGGTGCTATTGTGGCTGCGACCACCCCAGGTATGCATGCCCAGTCCCATTCCGTAGGCCCTGTACCCGACACGCTTCTGGCCGCGGGGACGCCACTTCTTTCTCCAATCCATCAGCTCGGCGCCCTTCAGGAACTCCTCGCGGTAAAGCTCGCCTCGCTCCCCCGCCAGGTCCACATTCTTCAATGCCAGGTCGAGGGGGTCCATGTTCAGCTTGGCCGCCAGATCATCCATGGCTCCCATCGTGACGAGGCAAGCCTGGGGATGGTTCGGCGCTCGCCAGGCGCGCGAGCCACCGATGTTGGTGGAAATGAAAGTATGCTTTTTCTTCTGATGGGGAATGCCGGTGAGCACGTAGGGCAGCGGAGGAACACCCGCTCCGCCCACGCCTCCGGTTCCCCACGATTCCGATTCCCAGCCGGCGATCGTACCGTCCTTGCTGGCCGATACCTTCACCTTCGCGAATAGCGACGGCCGCCCGCCGGCCACCATCAGTTCCGAATCGCGATCGAGCATCATCTTGACCGGCGCTCCGGCCATCTTCGCCAACCTCGCGCACTCGACGCCCCAACGGTCGATGCCGAACTTGCTGCCGAACCCGCCGCCCATGTTCTGGCAATAGACGCGAATGTTCGGGACGGGTATCTCCAGCGCCTCGCCAAGCTGGCCCCCAATTCTGGAAACCGCCTGGGTTGAGGCCCAGACCGTCAGGTTCTCATCGTCATCCCAGCCGACAATCTGTCCGTGCGGCTCCAGGCAACAATGGGTAATCACCGCCTGGCCGTAGTAGCCTTCCGAGACGGCATCGGCGTCCTGGAATGCCTGTTCCGGCTCTCCCTTGCGCTGCTCCTGCGCCGGCCGTGCTCTATCGCCTACCTTGCTCAGGTCCTCTTCATTGACCACGTGGGGCAGCACTTCGTATTCAACTTTGATCCGCCTCAGAGCGTCTTCGGCAATCTCCTCGCTGAGGGCGGCTACACCCACAAGTTCGTCTCCGGCCCATTTGATTTCGGTGCCGGCCTCCTGAATGACCCGGACCGCTTTCACACCGGGAAGGCTCTCAGCTTCGCTGGTGTCAATGCTCTTGATCTTCGCGTGCGCGTGCGGGGAGCGGAGAATCTTCCCGTAGAGCATTCCGTTGAGATTCACGTCGTAGGTGTACCTGGCGTTACCGGAAACCTTGCCCGGTCCGTCCACGCGACGGATGCGGCCCCCGATCAGACTTCTTTTTCCCGCTTCAGGCCAATTGTACTCAGCCATAGAGAGGTCCTCCTTTCAAAGCCCTGGCCGCATCCATCACGGCCTTTCGGACTCCCACGTAGGTTCCGCAGCGGCAGAGGTTCCCTCCCAGCCCCCGTCGAATTTCCTCAGGAGTGGGATTGGGGTTCTTGTCCAGGAAAGCCTTCGAAGCCATGACAAATCCGGGCGTGCAGAAGCCGCACTGCTGGGCATCGTTTTCGACGAAGGCCGCTTGCACCGGATGGAGCTTCCCGTGGCGCATCAGGCTTTCCACCGTCCGAATCCTGCTGCCTTGCGCCTCGATGGCCAGCACCGAGCAAGCGTAAACCGGCTTGCCGTCCAAAAGGACCGTGCAGGCGCCACAGGTGCTGCGGTCGCAGACCTTCTTGGCGCCCGTTATATCCAGATGGTTCCGCAGCGCATCGAGCAGCGTTACCCGCGGCTCCAGACTCAACGCGTGCTTCCTTCCATTGACCCGAAGCTTGATGGGAACTTTCCCCGGGCCTGCGACTTCAGCCGCCGGTGAAGCTTGTGCAGACTGAACCACACCCGTTCCGACCAGCACGCCGCCGGAAACTGCAACGCTCGCGCCTCTTAGGAAATCCCGCCGGCTGACACCGGTGCCGGGACCTGTCCTGGCAGGGGACTTAATTTTTCCCGTTCCCTTCGGCCCCTTTCGCTTTCGCATGATTCGCTCCTCTCTTCAGGCCTTCACGAGTTCAAAAGATCTAAGTTGGAGGGCCGGGCAGGAGGAAAGACATCAATCCTTTCCCCGACCCTTGCACCATCGGTTTACCTGGACCCGTCGGTCTCCATGGACCCGTCCCATGCTCGCGGGACTGCAATCCATCGTACCTCTTCAATATCTGGATAGCAGACGTATTATATTCACCCCAGGGGGCAGTCTCAAGGAAAGAAGTGGCAATTTACAACCTTTTTTCCGGGCAGACCCTGCCGCCGAAACTTAATCTTTGAAAGTCAGTGGTTTGGTCGTCCTCAGTTACACCATTACCATCAGTACCTTGCAGCACATATCCCGCCTCATGCTCAGGGCTTGGTTGCGCGGGGGTTGCAGATAGTTGCGCACTTGTTTCCGAGTCCAAGCGGTCTATCCATTGGATATCAGCCCCAGGAATGAGGTGGCCGTAAATGTCAACGGTCATTTTGATCGAGCTATGACCCA
>JAPUME010000147.1 GCA_027294185.1 Acidobacteriota bacterium
TCACGCTCGAGCTCGGCTCCGACGTCCTCACCCTCCCGGGCCAGCTCGAAGTATGCATCCAGATCGCTCAGCTTCCCCTCCAGCCGCGTCTGGGTCTCGATTTCCTGCTCCAGCGAGTGGCGTGTCCGCATCAACTTCTGAGAACGTTCCCGGTCGTTCCAGATACCCGGTTCGGCCAGTTCCTTTTCCAGCTTCGAGAGCTGCTGCATTTTCCGATCTCGGTCAAAGATAGCTCCGAAGGTCATCGATGCGGGATTTGAGTTCGTTGAACGTTCTCTGGTGTTCCTCGATCACTGTTACTCCTTTCACGCTTGCGTTGCTGATCGTCGGGCCCAAGTGAATCTGAATCCGAGCGCCAGTAGGGAACCCAGGCAGCAGACCCAGGCGAAAATGTCTCCCTGTTCGGTGTAGAAGGTCTTGTCTTTTCGATACTCGAAAGTTCCCGACAATATGGACCTCTCGAAACGAGGTCCTCGCCTCAGGATTCGCCCGTAGGGATCGATCACTGCCGAGATGCCGTTGTTGGTAGCCCGCAGCAGATAGCGCCGGTTCTCAATCGCCCTGATCCGCGCCATGGCCAGATGCTGCTCCGCTGCCGACGATTCCCCGAACCAGGCGTCGTTCGATATGTTCACCAATACTTCGGCCCCGGCCCGCGCGAAGCGGCGTACCAGGTCGGGGAAAATCGCCTCGTAGCAGATGAAGATCCCGACCTTCCCTCGGTCGGTCTGCCCCACCTCGAACCCGTTGCCGGGCTGGAAATCTCCCACTTCTGATGTGATTTTCCCGACTTGATTCGGAAAACCCCAGGCGGGGACATACTCGCCAAAAGGCACTAAATGAATCTTATCATACTCAAGGAGGAGCCGCCCGTCGGGCCCGATCATCACCGCACTGTTGAGTGGTTTCGGCTCGTTTCCCTCGGTGAAATTTACGACTCCAAGGACCAGAAAAGCGCCGGCGCTTCGGGCCGAATTTTCGGCGAAATTCCGGAAGGCGGAATCCCGATTGAAATAAAGAGGAGCTGAACTTTCCGGCCAGATGAGAAGCGGGGGACGTGGGTGCCCGCCTTCGCCCACCCGCCGAAGCCCAGCTTCGAACATCTCTCTCCAGGCAGCGGTTTCCGTTGATCCGCTCGGAGAGGAACTCCCCGAAAGCGGCACATCCGGTTGAATCAGATAGACAATCTCCGATCTCGGGTCCTGTTCAAAAGGAGGCGGAAGCAGGAGACGGTTGGCGGCGTAGAGAACACAAAGCCATCCAATCGCCATCCATTTCACGCTGCGAGAAGGCTTCAGCAGCCCGGAAGCGGCCACCCAGGCTCCCGTGGCGACGGCCAGAAAAGACAGCCCGTAGACGCCCGTCAGGGTCGCCAACTGGCGAAGCCCCAAGGGCGTCACCGCATACCCGGCCAGATTCCATGGGAAACCGGAAATGATGTAGGTACGAGCGTATTCCAGGGCTACCCAGATAACGGGTGCGGAGGCGAGGGCCAAAACCTGCGAATGCTTCCCGAGCCACGCCAGTACAAATCCGAAGATTCCAAAATAGATCCCGAAGACCAGCGCGAAAAGCAGCAGCGCCGCCAGGGCACTCAGGCGGGAAAGTCCCCCATAGTTTTCCACGACAGAGGCAAACCAGTAACAACTGCCGGCAAAAAAAACCACCCCGCCAAGGTAACCCCACAGAAACGCCCGTCGTGGATTGGGCTCGGTGACCACCACGACCAACAGCGGCACCACGGCCACCCACACCAGTACGGAAAGCCCCGGTTTCGGAAGGGACAGGAAAAGCGCTGCACCCGAGACGGCGCTCAATCCAACTCTGGTGAGGGCGCTATGGGGGAACCGCATACAGGAGGTGAGACCTCGGGAATCGAACGCCGGGGGCCGTCCCCGGCCATACGGTCAGGGAATGAATCGATTTCCGGCCCCGAGGGCAGATTCACTACCTGCGAATGAAGGGATTGAAGCCTTCCTGGGAAAGCTTATCGCGCGTTTCCTCGGCTTCCTCTCGGGTCAGGAAGGGCCCTACCTGAACTCGGAACAGATTGTCGTTCGCCTCAGAGTATTGCGGCTGAACGATAAAGACGCGATAGTTCTTGCCCTTTAAGGCCCGATGGACCGATTCCGCATCTTTCTGCGCAAGCAGCGCGGCCACCTGTACGGCGTACCCGTTGGGAACCGGTTGCGGCCCGCTTGACCTCTTATTCGAAACCGCTCGAGAGGACGGAGTCCGAGAAGAGGCGACCCTTGAGGTGGCCTTCGCGGTGAACGGTTTTTCGAGGCGCGCCGAAGCCTTCTTTTCCTGCTCGGAGCCGTTAAAGCTCAACGGGACTTTGCGGGTCTCGGAAACCGCACTCTTTGAACCTGCCTTTTGATCCCCCGCCGCAGTCGGGCTCTCGGCCGAAGAAGAAGCCGACTCGGAAGGCTTCAGAATATCCCAGCCAGGCAGGATGTTTTTCTCCTTGAATCCCACCAGAAAGCCCAGCGAGAAGAAGACTCCACAAAGGGCCACGGCCCCCAAAAACATCAGCAGCAGTTCCCGGGCGGAATAAGGCCGAGCGCCCGCTGCCATATCATTGTTCATGATCTATTCCCCTTGCAATGGATTGGGCGGCCCCTCCCATCCGCTTGCGTTCACAAAAACTTGTAATTCAACCCGCTTGTAGTTCCAACCGTTGGTGATTCAAACCGTTTGTGATTCAAAACGGCCCGGCAGTTGCAGTTAAACATCGGCTACTTTTTCTCTGGCGCGCTCTTGTCATTCCCGAACAGGTGTCCAAACATCTCAATGGGGAGCGGAAAGACAATAGTCGTGTTCTGCTCGGTCCCGATTTCGGTCAAAGTCTGCAGATACCGGAGCTGAATGGCCACGGGCTGCCGTGCGATGGTCTCGGCGGCCTGGGCCAGCCGTCCGGAGGCCTGGTATTCTCCCTCGGCGTGGATGACCTTGGCGCGCCGCTCGCGTTCGGCCTCGGCCTGTTTCGAGATGGCGCGAACCATCTCCTGCGGCAGGTCAACGGTCTTCACCTCGACGCTGGTCACC
>JAPUME010000148.1 GCA_027294185.1 Acidobacteriota bacterium
GCGGCGCTTCCGCCGTTCCCGAAGACGAAAACGGTGCGCCCCTGCTGATAAGCCCGGTAGAGAATATCGCAGACTCTTTCCACCTCAGTCGGGTGGATCCCATCCAGAATCGACTTTAGCTCGTCCAGATACTGACGCAAATTCCGTTTTCTCCTTGGGGACCCTCTGCGGGACGGCCCCGCGTGCCTTGTTGTTTCCTTGCTGTCTCCCTGGGAATTTAGTCGCCCAGGTGAGTCCGTGTCAATGAAACAACTCGGATTCTCCTGCGTTGTTGTCCAGGGTGTAAAAGGAGAGCCGGGAATCTCCCCGGCGGAGCTGCTTTTTCTGCAGCAGGCGGCCGTACCTGGTTTCTAAACCCAGCCGTTTGGAATGCTCGACAATGACCCACGCGAACGGTCCCAGGAGTTCGAGCCGGTCGAGCGCGCTGAGTGTACGGGCGTATTCCTCAATCTTCTCGTAGGGGGGGTCGACGAAAACGGTGTCGAAACGGAGTCCCTCCCGGGCCAGCCGCTCGAGAGCTCGGTTTACGCTTAAGGGGACGGTTCGTGCCCTGCCGGCAAGTTCCAGATTCTTGACGTTCGCCCGAATCACCTGGATGGCCGCGCGGGAGGACTCGATCAGGACCGCTTCGCGCGCGCCACGGCTCAAGGCCTCGATTCCCACGGATCCGCTGCCGGCATACGCATCCAGGAAAAGGCTTCCCCTGATGCTTTCTCCGAGGACGTCAAACAGGGTCTGGCGAAGCTGGTCCGCCGTTGGGCGGGTCTTTGCGCCTCGAAGGGTTTTGAGAGTACGGCCGCGAAGCGCGCCGCCGATGATGCGCATTTAAGCCACCTGTGAAAGCGCGTAACGCCGCTTCCACTGCGTTTCGAGGTATTCCATCACCCGTTTGAACTCTTCCAGGGAGCCGGGTTTTTCCACAAACTGCACGGCTTCCCTCTTGGCCCATTCGAGCAGGGTCTGGTCCCGCAGGATGTTGGCCATGCGAAAGGCCGGGACTCCCCACTGGCGGGTGCCAAAAAACTCTCCCGGCCCACGCAGCGCCAGGTCGGCCTCGGCGATCGTGAAGCCGTCATTCGACGCGGTGATGGCGTCGAGGCGTTTCTGTGCCACCTCCGTTACGCATTCGGGAACGGCGAGCAGGCAGTAGGATTGTACCCCGCCTCGCCCGATGCGGCCACGAAGTTGGTGGAGTTGGGAGAGCCCGAACAGGTCGGCGTGCTCGATCAGCATCACCGTGGCATTGGGCACATCGACACCCACCTCGATCACCTGTGTCGCTACCAGAACCTGTGCCTCCCCGCTCTTGAACTGTGCCATGACGGCTTCCTTTTCCTGGCTGGGCAGACGGCCGTGCAACAGGGCTACACGGAACTCGGGAAACACAACCTTGGAGAGTTGTTCATACATTCGCACTGCGGGGCGCAGGTGGGTCCGCGAAGTCTCCTCGATGACCGGATAGACGACATAGGCCTGCTCGCCGCGCTGCACTCGGTCACGGATGAACTCGAACGCCTGAGGTCGGTTCGCCTCCCCGAATAGAGAAGTTCGGATGGGGACGCGGTCGGGGGGCAGCTCATCGAGTACCGATACGTCCAGGTCGCCGTAGAGGGTCAGGGCCAGGGTGCGGGGAATCGGCGTGGCGGTCATAATCAATACATCGGGGCTCGCGCCTTTTCGAATCAGGCGAAAGCGTTGCAGCACGCCGAAGCGGTGCTGCTCGTCCACGATGACTAATCCCAGGCGGGAGAACTCCACTTTTCCTTCGATGAGCGCGTGAGTGCCGATAATCAGGTCCACCTCGCCCGCCTGAATCCTCTGCTGGAAATCGGCTTTCTCCTTGCTTTTCTGCCCGCTGATGAGCAGCCCCACGCGGTAGGCAAGCCTGTGCATCAGGTTCCGCGTGTAGAGATAGTGCTGGGTAGCCAGGATTTCTGTCGGCGCCATCAGCGCCACCTGGTAGCCGTTCTCCATAGCTAGAATCGCAGCTTGTAGCGCCACGATGGTTTTGCCGGAACCGACGTCGCCCTGGATGAGACGGTTCATGGGAACCGGCGCCTTCATGTCCTCGACGATTTCCTTGAGGACCCGCTTCTGAGCGGAGGTGGGATGGAAGGGGAGCATGGTCTTGATGGCGGTGCGGACCTTTTCACTGACCCGGAATCCGATGCCGGACAAGGCTTTGGTCTTTTTTCGCCGTACCGCAAGCCCAACGCTCAGAAAGAAAAACTCTTCAAAGGCCATTCTCTGTTGCGCCGCAGAACGGAAACGTCCGAGTTCGTCGAGAGAGGTCCCTTTCGCCGGAAAATGCGTGAGCCTCAGCGAAGAGCCGCGGTCCGGGAGTTCCGTGCGCTCGAGGACCGACGCCGGCAAGGTTTCGGGAATCGCTTCTCCCAGCACTCCCAGCGCTGAGGATTGCAGTCGGCGTAACAGGCGGGGATTAAGGGTCCCGATGGATTCGTAGATGGGAACGATCTTCCCAGCTTCGCGCGGTTGGGAGGAAGCTTCCTCCTCAGGGAGAATTTCGAATTGCGGTTGGATCATCTGCAGGTTGCCGCGTCCGTAGCGATTCTGTTCCACCTTGCCGTAGAAATAGGCTTTTAGACCGGGCCGGAAAACCCGGTCCGTGCTCAGGTAGGGAGCGTTGAACCACTTGCAATGGAATAGGCCGCTCTCATCCGAGCCCGCCAGGTCAAAGATAGCCATTCCACGCCGGGTGCGGGTGAGCCCGGTGGTCAATACGGAGAGAATCACGGTGGCCATCTGCCCCGCAACCAGGTCCCGTACGGGAGTGACCGCGCTCCGGTCCTCATAACGGAAGGGCGGGTAGTAGAGCAGGTCCTCGACGGTGGTGATACCGCGCGACTCCAGGAGCTTGGCGCGGGAGGGTCCGACACCCTTCAAGTATTGCACGGGAGAGTTGAGTGAAAGCTTCCGATCAAACGGCATGGCAAGGTATTTTATAATAGAATAAGCCGAACCCTAGGTGAAACCAAATCTAAGATGGGCGTGGCTCTCGCGGCGGGCAAGGGCGCCTGCAGTTCACGAAGCAAGTGATCTTAAAGAGAGTCGGAAGCATCATGACGCAGAAAACAGCGCGTTTCTATAAGGCGATGGCTGCGGTCCTTGTGGGAAACCTCCTCTATTTCTGGCTGATGCCCTTTTTGCCCTCGGAAATGCACCACCGCCGATTTGAGCTCGACCTCGGCACGGTGGTGGACGCATGGTTTTGCTTGTGTGTTTACGGTGTGATCGAATTGCTGCTTTTCTTCCACCGTCGGCGGTACCCTTCTTCCTGACGCTCCTTGCTCCCTCCGGCATTCGTACTCCTTCTTCACCCACGGTCCCCTTCCTTGTGGCAAACCTTGTTGAATCATAAGCCGAAATCGCGGCGCAGGGAAAGACCGGGGAAGGATCAGGGTGATGCAAAGTGATTTAGAACTCGGGATCAGTGGAAAGGAGGGGGTGGGATTGGCGGATTCCTACTCGCCGGCTTTGCTCCGTGGGGAACCGTTCCCGCCGACTTCCTCGGATGAAATGGCGGAATTTCCCGAGATTACAAAGGCACAGGTGAGGCCGCCGTCGGTGATGGTTTCCCTCCGATGAACGGGCGTACCGAGGAGCGATTCCATAACGGAAGTTTCACACTCGCATGTCTGGTTGCAGATCCGGGCCACCTGCCAGATCGCGCAATTTCGTTCGATAATCTCGAAATTGTTGTTGCCTACCTCGTGCCACTCGGCCATATATCCCGATTCGTTCTGGATATTGACCATTTCGGCAACTTTTTCTCCCAAGTTCTTGCCGACCATTCGCGACCGATGGCGGTTCAGTTCAGCTCTCTTGATGCGTGAAAAAATGAATTCGAGCTTGGCCTCCCCGTCAAGATCCACCACGGCCTGGAGTAGCCGGGTGGCAAAAGCCGCGTATTCATTCGGAAAGTAAGATTCAGCGTCCTCGGTAGGGGAATAGAGGTAAGTGGGACGACCCGCGCGGCCCCTTTCCAGGGTCGTAGAGACCAGACCCGCTTTGTCCAGCACCGCAAGGTGGTGACGGACAGCCATCGGGGTCACCAGTAAAGATTTTGCAATCTGCTTGGCTGTTGCCGCACCCCTGCGTTTGAGGTGTTCCAACACCAGCCGCTGCGTCGGACTCAAAGCACTAGGTCTACTCACGGATTGAAGTGTACCTACTCCGAAGGGATAAAGCAATACTGTATTTTAGAAATATATTACTTGACTTACTATGTTACCTAGTCTATACGTTGTTAGGAAGGGAAAGCGGTAGGCAATAGGCGGAACGCCCCTCAGGGGTATTGATATAAGTCATTTATATTCACTCAGATATGCGTTTTGCGATGCAGAGCCGCCGAGGTTTTGCGAGTCGGACAATCAGCATGGAGTGAAACATGGCCTATCGAATCGCGACCTGAGGCCCTTTCTTTCATCATTTACGACCTGCCTTTCGCTGGTCCGGGGCGGGATCAGGTGGTTCGAAACGGCCTAGGCCGGGCGGGGATTGAGTGACTTAATAAAGTGGAAACCATGACCCCAAATCGAATTCATTACCTCCGAGTTTCGGGAGTGATGGTGATTTGGGAGGACGGGCATCGGAGCATTTTCCCTTACGGATATTTGCGAGCGCATTGTCCTTGCTTGCTTTGTGTTTCCCGTCGTTCGGGCGGGAGACCGAAGAGAGCGGTCCTTCCTGTGAACATTGAAGACCAGGGCACCGCCGGGATTCAATTTCGCTGGAGTGACGGACACAATCCGCCGCCTTATTCCTATGAGTTGCTGCGTGCGTTGTGCTGCTGCACTCAGTGCCAATCTCCGGTGGTCTCTCTCTGATGGTGTACTGTATGGCCAAGCGACAGAGAATTCCGAAAAATACCCACCGCCGCACCTTGCTCAAGAAAAGGGACGAGTTGTTGGCGGCGAGCCGTATTGAATCGAGGATGGTAATCATTCCGAGCCGATCCCCGGATACGTTCGAATTTGCCTCGCACGTCGTGGAACAGGACGTGGCCGCCTGCTTAGTCAACCTCAGGTTTCAGACCCTGCAGGACGTTGATGATGCCCTGGGGAGAATCCAGAAGGGCGGCTTCGGAATCTGTGAAATGTGCGATGAACCAATTTCACACAATCGTCTGAAGGCCATTCCCTGGGCTCGTTTCTGTTTCGACTGCCAGGATCCACACGGCGCCAGCAGGAATTGACGGCTGGACAGAGTCAGACTCCTCTTCTATCCTACCCAGGCACGTCTTTTTGACATCCCCGCAGTCATTCGGGGACGGGTTTGCGCATGCAACAGACGCCCTGAGCTACCTTTCTTTTGGCCCCAGGCCGGAAAGGATCGACAGTGAGGGTCCAATTAGGAATAATCAAAGGCTGCTTGAAGTATAATAGTTGAGAATTCTGGAGGTTCGCCTCGCCGCGCCCCTGCGGCGAGCCGTTAGCCGACGGTTCAGAAGAGACCTGAGAAGAGGAAAAATGAGGCCGCGACTGATTTTTTGCCTGAGTCTGGTAGGTGTCTTTGTCGCCGCCTACCTGCTTTGGATGTATACCTCGAATTCTCGACCCATGCTTTGCCTGGGAACGGGATGCGACGAGGTTCGTGCCAGCTCCTATGCGGTGCTCTGGGGGCTCCCTTTGCCTCTCTACGGCGTCGTCATGTACGCGGCAATCGCCCTGCTGGCTTTGGGTGTCCCCCTGGTGAGAGGTGCCTTCAGAACCCGCTTTCCTTTGGGCCGACTGGGTCTTTACGCAATCGTCGCCATCTCGGGCGCAGGTCTGCTGGCTTCTGTGGCACTGACTGCGGTTGAAGCTTTCGTGATTCATGCCTGGTGTATCTGGTGCGTGGTTTCCGCCGTTGTGGTGACGCTGCTCTTTGGTTTGGCGGTCCTTGAGGTGCGCAATCCGGCCGCGGTTTGGGTTTCGGGGCCCGACGTTGGCGGGAAAGTCCGTGCCGTAGCCGGGAGTTATCTGGCTGTCCTGGCGGCGGCGGCGATTATCAGCATTCCTGCCTGGGTGTTTCTCACGCGTGGGGGGGAGCCTGTGGGCCCGACCGACGTTGCCGAAGGCAACCTGAACCGACTGCGCCGCCCTGAGAGTCACTGGCGGGGGCCGGAGGACGCAAAGCTCGTGATCGTCGAATTTGCCGACCTCGAATGTGGGACTTGCGCCAAAATGGAACCGGTGGTCGAGCGAATTCGCGAGACTTATGGAGAGAAGATTCGCTACACACTTCGCCATTTTCCGCTCACGAAGATTCATGCCCATTCCTGGAAAGCCGCCGAAGCCGCCGAGTGCGCCGCGGATCAGGGGAAGTACTGGGATGCCGTCGCAGTCTTTTTTGACCATCAGCAGGACCTGCGGCCCCAAGCGTTGAAAGGTTATGCCACCCGGATCGGGCTGGAAATGGAGTCTTTCAACCAATGTCTCGATTCGGGAGAGATGGCCGAGCGGGTTAGAAAGGACCGCGAAGACGGCGAGGAACTGGGAGTCCGGGGAACGCCCACCTTTTTCGTCGGCCGGAGAGCCGTGAGCGGCCAGATTTCCTATGAACAGTTTGCCCGCATGATTGAAGTGGCTTCCGGCGAGGTGGTAACAGCCGGCGCTCATCCCCCTGAAGCCTCGGCCACACGGGTGACGCCGACGACTCGACCGGACGCGGAGGAGAAGCCTACCCTCGCCCATGCTTCGCCTGCTTCGAGAATCGCTGATCTGCAGGATGGCGCCGCAGCGGGAGAGGACCCGGAAACGGTTTCTTTCGGCTCCACGGATTCCGGTCCCTTGTTGAGGGGAACTGCCTCGCTGGGGGCGGACAATCCCTTTGCCTCCTTCGGTGGATCGTTCGGAGCCTGCTTGGAGGATTTGCCGCCTGAACCCCCCAGTATCGGGATGGAAGAGACTCACCAGTTGTTTTCGGGCGGGAACGGTGTCGTATTTCTCGACGTGCGTGACCCCGACGAATTCAGTGCCGGTCACATTCGCGGGGCCATGAATCTCCCCGTGACCCAGGCCGAGGCCGGATTGGGCAAACTGCCCAAGGACCGCAAGATTGTCATCTACGGCCAGTCGACCGCAAGCGGTGATCCTTGCGCCGAGAGCCGGTCCACGGGGCGGCTTCTGTTGGCCAACGGGTTTGGGGAGAATTTGCTGGCGGTCTTTGCGGATGGATTTGAAGCCTGGGTGGAGGGCGGCCACCCCATCGAGAAGGGGCCGTAGGCTCGTTCATGAAGCGGGGAATTCTTCCCATTCTTATTTGAATTCTTTCCCCTTCTGTGCCGATTCGATTCTTAGAGATGGATTCGGCCCCAGGGGTTTTGTTGTCAATCGGAATTACCAGGGCCGGACGATCTGATCCCCCGGGGAGCAGGGGCAGCAGGTTGCCAGGCCGTTCAACTTGAATCGGGGGAAAGGAATGAAACTAGAGGGGTATGCCACGCGGGAAGGGACCCTGCGCTTTAAGAAGCGTTTTGAGGACCGGATGCCCGGCCATTTCCGGCTCGCCGGAGAAGTCTGGATCTCCTCGGTGGGGTTGGGGACTTATCTGGGCGAGCCGGATTCGCAAACCGACGTTCAGTATCGCGACACTGCCGAACGGGCGCTGGGGTTGGGGCTGAATGCATTCGATTCGGCGATCAACTACCGCCACCAGCGGAGTGAGCGTTCGGTGGGCGAAGCATTGCAGGCGGCCGTCGGCTCGGGCGCTGTTCGACGCGATGAGTTCGTCGTCTCGACGAAGGGCGGGTTCCTCAGTTTTGATGGTGCAGCGCCTCCCGACCCGCAGCGGTTTTTTCAAGAGACATTCCTGGCTCCCGGCCTATTGCGTCCTGAGGAGTTGGCCGCCGGCTGCCACTCGATGGCTCCCCGCTTTCTCGAGTCGCAGGTCGAGCGAAGCCTGGAAAACCTCCAGCTTGAGACTCTCGACATCTATTACATTCACAATCCTGAAACCCAGCTCGGGGAGATTGAAAAGGAGGAATTCTACCGGCGCTTGCGTGCGGCCTTTGAGAAGCTTGAGGAGATGGTCTCGGGGGGAAAGATTCGGACCTATGGCGCCGCCACCTGGTCCGCATTCCGCGTGGGAGCCGACAACCGGGACGCGATTTCGCTTCCTCGGCTGGTTGAGTTGGCGACAGAAGTGGGCGGCAAGGACCATCACTTCCGCGTCATTCAACTGCCGCTGAACCTGGGAATGCCCGAAGCGATTGTGGCCAGGACCCAGTCGCTCGACGGAAACCGGGTTTCGTTGCTCGATGCGGCGGAGAAATTTGGCCTGACGGTATTTGCCTCTGCTTCCATCCTGCAGGGGCAACTCTCCCGAAGCCTGCCGCCCGAGGCTCAGAAATGGTTTCCCGGTTTGCGGACCGATGCCCAGCGGGCCATCCAATTCGCTCGCTCCGCGCCGGGAGTCGGTTGCGCGCTGGTGGGAATGAGTCACATCGAGCATCTGGAAGAAAATCTCGAGACCGCCCGAATTCCTCCTCTGAGTCGGGAGGAAATGGGTAAACTGTTTTGACACTGGGTATCGTCCGCTCGAATGGGATGTTCGAGCGCAGGGAGCCTGGGGGTCCCCATTGCGTGAAGGACGGAGGGGGGAATGTTAGAGGCATGGAAATCGAAGTGGGGTGAGCCGACTGAGGCCCGCTTGAGGGAGAAGCTCGAAGCGGAAGGCTATTCGGTGGCGCGCTATGAGTATCCTCCGGGCACCTATTTCCCCGACCACACGCACCCTCACGAGAAGAAAGACGCGGTCGTAGAGGGCCGCTTCCGGATTCGCATGAAAGGCAGGGAATTCATCCTGGGACCGGGTGACCTGATTCACGTTCCTGCCGGAGCCGTGCACAGCGCCGAGGTGGTGGGAGAAAAACCCGTTGTGAGTCTGGACGCCGTCAAGATGAGGTGAACAAGGTTCGGAACCCGTCATGAGCCAAAAAGAACAATTGACTGAAAAGTTCGCCCGCGGGATGGAGTCGCTCGCCCAGGCCGATTTTCCCTCGGCCATTGAGATTTTCGAAGAGGTTCTCAAGGCCGATCCGAATCATGCGCGTGCGTGGTCGCAGCTTGGCCTCTGCCTGCTTGAAATGCGCGAACACTCGCGGGCGCGCAAGGCTTTGAAGCGATCCGTGGCGGCCGACCCGACAGATGCGGATGCCCGCTATATTCTGGGGAATGCCGAGGGAAGCCTCGGGAACCTGGAGGAGGCGGCAGCCTGCTATCGGGGGGCGCTCTCCCTCGACCCGGCACATGCCAAGGCCGAAGAGTTCCTGATTCGGACGGAGTCGTTGCTCACCAGCCGTGAGCACTTCCGCGGCGCGCTGAAAACCCTTTCGACGTCGGACCCCTCTTTGGATCAACTCAATTCAGGATTACGGGAGCTGATTCAATCCGTGGCCATTTTCCCCAACTCTCCCGCCGGCGACCACCTGCGCGCTTGTGCCCGAAAACTTTTCGCCCAGGCAAAACCCTTCGAAGTCAGCCTTTTTTCCGGAGCGCCTCCTGCCTACTGGCGCGAGCTCTGCGATCGGGGTTACCAATCGATGCAGTTCCGCAACTGGCCCGCTGCCCTGCAGGCTTATGAGGAGGCGCTCGACTACGTCACCGACGCCGCCTTTGTCCACAACGCGCTCGGATTTGCTTTTATCGAAGCCGAGGAGACGGAGAATGCCGTTCGCGCCTGGATGCGAACCCTGGAGCTGGACCCGGACTACGATTTTCGGAGATTCGGGCGGGTGAAAACCAATTAACTCGCCCGCAGGCCTCGCTACCGATGAGGGACTTCCCTGATTTGGCCGAGCGGGGGTTTGCGCCTTGACAAGGTATTATGGTTTAGTTAGGTTCTCTACGCCTGAGATGAATCTCGATAACGGAGCATGAAGTGCCGCGTCGTCCCCTCATCACCATCACTACCGATTTTGGCCTGAACGACCCGTTTGTAGGGGTCGTCAAGGGCGTCATCCTGGGAATCAATCCGGAAGTATCCATTGTGGATTTGAATCTCCAGGTCAGCTCCTATGATGTCTTTGACGGCGCTTTGTCCCTGGCACAGAGTTACCGCTCCTTTCCCGTTGAGACGATTCATCTGGTGATTGTGGACCCGGGCGTGGGCGGGTCACGGCGGCCGATTGTGGCCCGTACCATGGACTACAAGTTTGTGGCGCCCGACAACGGCGTGCTTTCTCTCGTCTATGAGCGGGAAGAAAACGTTGAAGTTCGTGAAATTGACGCGGAACACTATTTCCTGCATCCCGTCAGCAAGACCTTCCACGGGCGTGATGTCTTTGCCCCCATTGCGGCCTGGCTTACCCGCGGAGTCGAGGTGACGCGGCTCGGCGAACAGATTACCGATTTCGTACGCTTCGCCGCCCCCAAACCGAAACCCGCAGGCGAAGGCGTGCTGAAAGGCGTCGCGCTGAAAGTGGATAAGTTCGGCACCCTGATTACCAACCTTACCCCGGAAAACGCGCCGCAACTGTTTTCCGAAAATCCTTCCCCCTTCAAGCTCATTATCAATCAGAAAGAGATCACCCAGCTTCGCCAATCTTATTCCGAGGGGCAACCCTCCGAGGTCTTTGCCATCCTCGGCAGCTCGGGCTACCTCGAAGTGGCCACAAACCGCGGCTCGGCGGCCAAGCTGCTGAAAGTCGGTCGGGGCGTGGAAGTTACCCTCGAGCTGGGCCGTCCGCCCTCGTAGTATCGCGTTAACTAAGAATCCTGCCCTCAAAGACCCACTGTCAAAACGACCGGGTAGCGCAGAACCCGTAGTCCGGTTCTGCGGCATTCGTAGGGTCACACACCCAAAAGACGCGGAACCGGGAATGCGGGTACCGGCACACCGGGGGTGGGGTATTATTTGTAAGCTCGGATTCAACATGGGTCTCAGGGTGGTTCTACTGTGCGGAAACCGAAAATTCGGCTGTGACTGAATCCCCCACCCGTAGAGTGGACCAAAACTAAACATACGAAGATTGAATATTGTGGCGCTAGAGTGAACGTCCCAGAGTTTCTCTGCGAGGGTCGAGCAGGTCACGCAGGGCGTCACCCAGGAAGTTGAAGGAGAGCACGGTCCCCATGACGGCCAGCGCCGGCCAGATGGCGAGATGAGGAGCGCTGAAGAGATAACTTCGGGCGCTCGAGAGCATCGAACCCCAGCTCGGAGTCGGAGGCGGCACACCCAGCCCGAGAAAGCTCAGAGAGGCCTCGGCCAGCACAGCGCCCGCCATG
>JAPUME010000149.1 GCA_027294185.1 Acidobacteriota bacterium
CCGTCACGGCTGGATCTGCGCCAACGCGGGAGTGGATCAATCCAATGTTCCCGCCGGCGAGGTGGTTTCCCTGCTTCCCCTCGACCCGGACGCCTCGGCACGGCGGCTGCGAGCCGAGATTGAACGGGAAGCCAAAGCCCGCGTGGCCGTGATCATTACCGATACCTTCGGGCGGCCGTGGCGGCTTGGGTTGACGAACGTCGCCATCGGAGCCGCCGGGCTGCAGGTGCTCAAAGACTACCGTGAATTTCGGGATTCGGCGGGAAGACCTCTCCAATCAACCCTTGTGGCCGTCGCGGACGAGCTTGCCGCCGCATCCGGATTGGCGATGGGTAAGACCAGCCGTGTTCCCGCGGTTGTGATTCGCGGTTACAAGTTTGAGGCGGGGGAAAGCAAGGCCACAGAAATGATTCGGCCCAAAGAGGAGGACCTGTTTCCGTAATTGGAACCTAACCGAACCGGAAACCGGAAGGAAATGGTGAGTGTACCGGAACCGACGATTACTGCCCTGGGAGGAGGCGTCGGGGCGTCGAAGCTGCTCGAGGGCCTGGTCCGGGTATTGCCTCCCGAGCGTCTGACGATCGTGGTCAATACCGGCGACGACACGGTGATGTTCGGGCTGCACATCTCGCCCGACATCGACATTACGCTCTACACCCTGGCGGGCATGGTGAACCGGCAGACGGGTTGGGGGCTCGGGGGTGACACCTTCTCCTGCCTCGAGCAACTGGAGCGAATGGGCGAACCGAGCTGGTTTCAACTGGGCGACCGCGACCTGGCGACTCACCTGTTCCGCACCCGGCGGATTCGCGCGGGGCGAACGCTCAGCGAGATCACCGAAGAGCTCCGGCAGCGCTTCGGTCTCGGATGCCGCCTGCTGCCCATGAGCGACGACCCGGTGCCGACGAAGATCGTCACCGACGGCGGAGTCCTTCCTTTTCAGGAATATCTGGTGAAGCATCGCGCTGAACCGAGGGTGAAAGAGGTCCGTTTTGAAGGCGTCGAGCGGGCCCGTCCTGCGCCGGGCGTGGTGGACGCCATCCGGGAATCCTCTGCGGTGGTGATCTGTCCCAGTAATCCTCTAATCAGCATCGGACCGATTCTCGCCGTCAAGGGGGTTCGGGCGGCGCTGCAATCCACTCCGGCCCGCGTGATTGCGGTCAGCCCCGTGGTGGGCGGTAAATCCCTCAAGGGGCCTACGGACCGGATGCTGCGGGACCTGGGCTTGGAAGTTTCCGCCCTGCAGGTAGCGAAGCTTTACAAAGATTTCCTGAATGTCCTGGTGATCGACCATGCGGACGAGACAATACGATCCGAGATTGAGCGAATGGGGGTTCAGGTCGTGGTGGCGCAGACCATCATGCACGGGGCACAGGAGAAAGTGAAGCTGGCGCAAGTGGTTATCTCCATTCTCAATGAGCAGGCAGCATGAAGGAAGGTTCAGGCGGTATGCGAGCGGTGCTGATTCCGGTAAAGGACCTTACGCGAGCCAAGCAGCGCATGGCTTCACTCTTTACGCAAGCCGAACGCACGCGTCTCGCCTGGGCCATGATGGAGCACGTCTTCGGTGAAGTGATCCGGGCCAAGGGCTGGGACCGGGTTTTTGTGGTCACCGCCTATGAGCCTGCTGCGAGGCTGGCACGGAGCCTCAAGATGGAAGTGATCGAAGAAGATTCGCAGGTTTCAGAAAGCCGTTCCGTGGATTACGCCTCACGACTCTGCCGGGGGAGGGGAGTGAGGTCTCTTCTGCGAGTGCCGATCGACCTTCCGCTGCTGGAGGCGAAAGACATGGAAGCCCTGCTTGCTCGATGTGGGCCTGCGCCCTCCGCCCTGCTGGTTCCCTCGAGGGACGGCGACGGGACGAATGCGCTGCTGAGGACGCCACCCGATCTGTTCCCATCGCGATTCGGACCCGGAAGCTTCCAAAAGCATCTCCGCGAGGCGGCCTGCGTGGGGGCGAGAGCAGAGGTGGTCCGTCTCTCCTCCTTTACTTTCGATGTGGATGAGCCGGAAGACCTCGTGCACGTTCTCAAGCGAAGGCAGGGGACACCGCTCTTTGAATTGCTGGACCGAATGGATGCACCCGCAAGGCTCCGTGCCGCGAGCTCAACTTCAGTGGGCTCGCTGGCGACCTGAAAGAGTCTGCCCGGGCTTCGGTACCGAACGGCCGGGTTGCCTGAAAGCGCAGGCTCTAGTATGTTGGAGAGACCTAAAGTAATACTTCCTGATTCATCGTTGGGCGAAGTTAGCCGCTCCCCTGGTGGATGCAGGTTCGTGCTTGTTCCCACAAGGCGCATCCGTGGGGGGAAAGGAGTTTGGGTTATGGTTGTGGTTCAACGCTCTGAAATGAACTGGTACCGCGCCATCAGTTTATGGGCGCTCCTATCCTCTGCTTTCCTATTGGCATGGACGAGGCTGGGATTCCGCGAAACCGAGGGTTCAAAAGCCGCCATTATTCTGCTCACCTTGTTGTCCCTGGGCTTCATGATTTCCTCTCTGGTCGGCCTGTGGCGGTTTCGCAGGCGAAGCCGGGTGATCCTGTTCAAACAGGGTGCAGAAACTCTTCTGTTTGCCAACCAGTCCATCGAAGAGAGTTACAAGTTCCGATTTTTCCGGGATGTAATGGGGGAAAAGATCGTCAATCGCTACCGTGGCGACGAGCCGGAGTCCCTTCCCGTGCAGGTGGAAGGATTTCAGCCGGTCCTGGTTTTTTTGGATGCCAACATACCGATGATCCTGCGGTTCTGCGAGATGCTGTTCGACGATGTTTACATGAACGACCCGGACCACGTCTGGGTGCACTACGACTCGGCCAGCAACTCGGAGCCGACCTTCTGGGACAAGCAGACTCCCGACGGGCGACAGGCCTCGCGGCCCGTGGAGGCCGCGAGCGGCGCACAGGGTTAGTCGAACCTGGGGCTCCGTGGGTCCCGCGCTCAGCGGTTGGAAACCGGAATCTCGGCTTGGGTCATGCGGGGAACGAGCGGAGAGAGCGCAGCCGGGTCGTGGTCGTCATAGACCTCGAGCGTTTCATAGAGAGTGTTCCGTCGAACCGGTGTGCGTCCGATTTCACGAATCATGCGGCACATCTCAAGAGGCGTAATCTCCTGCCCGTGGGGGGAACCTGCAGCGCGGGAGATGCTTTCGTTCATCAGCGTGCCGCCGAAATCGTTGGCCCCCGAGGATAGGATTCTCTGCGCAACGCTGGGACCAAGCTTCACCCAGGATACCTGAAGATTCGGAATCCAGCGGTTGAGCAGGATTCTGGCGACCGCATGCATCCGCAGATTTTCGGCGTCCGTGGGGCCGGGCCGCGCTTCTCCGGCCAGAAAAATCGGCGCATCCCAGTGCACAAACCCCAGCGGCACCAGCTCCGTCAACCCTCCGGTCTCCTTCTGCATTTCTCGCAATAAAGATAAATGAGCTACCCAGTGCTCCGGCGCGTCCACGTGCCCGTACATGATGGTGGAGGAGGAGCGTATCCCCAGCCGGTGCGCGGTCTTTACGATAGCAACCCACTCTTCGGCGGAAAGCTTGTTGCGCGTCAGTTTCCGGCGAACCTCAACGTCCAGGATTTCTGCCGCCGTGCCGGGGATGGTGTCGAGCCCGTGCTCGCGGAGCATACCAAGGAAGTCTTCCACGCTCAATCGGCTGCGCTCGGCGCCATACTTGATCTCAAAGGGCGAAAAGGCGTGGATGTGGATGCCGGGAACGCGGGATTTGATCGCCACCAGGATGTCCCGATAGTGAGAGGCGTCGATGTCGGGGTGAAGACCTCCCTGGATACAGACCTCGGAGGCGCCTCGGTTCCAGGCTTCCTCGGCCCGGGTCGCGATCTCGTCCAGCGAGAGAAACTCGGCTTCCGGGTCATCTCGGCGTTTGGCGAAAGCGCAGAAACGGCATCCGGTGTAGCAGATATTCGTGAAGTTGATGTTGCGCGTGACGACAAAGCTGATGCGGTCACCGACCGTGGCGCGGCGAAGCGCGTCGGCGGTGAGGAGTAGCGCTTCAAGTTCCCGCTCTCGTGTCTGGAAAAGCGCGAGAGCTTCTTCTCCCGTAATCTCATTCCCAGCCAAAGCTCCTTCGAGGATTCGGCTGACGACGGGGTCGATTTCGCCAAGAAGCTTCTCGACGGGTTCCGAAGCGATGGGTTGATCTCGGTGCATCTCGTCGAATCCTCAGGACAGGTGTTGCCTGGCGGCCAGCCCGTCCGGGTTCGCCATTGCCGTCAGGTGGTTCATCATCTCGGGAGCTATGAATTCTTGCGGCCGCGCCAGGTAGCGCGGATAGACGGTCAGACGTTCGCGCAACTGGCACCCCATCCGTTCGGTAGCGCGTCGCAGTTCACTGATTTGAGGCCATGCCGCCTCGGGATTGATGTGATCGAGGGTCACCGGTGAGATGCCACCCCAATCGTTCAGTCCTGCCCCGAGGTAGGACGGATAATCTCCGGAAGCCAGATTGGGTGGGGCCTGCAGGCTGATCTTCCCGTCGAGAAGCAGGCGTGCTGTGGCCAGCGTCCGCAGCATGTCTTCCCGGCTCGGTTCGGGCTGGTTCCACATCGCAATGTCCGGCTTGGCGCGGAAGTTTTGCACGATCACTTCCTGGATGTTTCCGTACTGCTCAAATATTTCCTGAATCGCCAGGAGCGTATCGATGCGTTCCGTCCAGGTTTCGCCGATGCCGATCAAGATGCCTGTCGTAAAAGGTACCTTCAAGCGTCCGCCGTTTTCCAGCGTTTCCAGGCGAACGCTCGGGTGCTTGTCGGGACAGCCGTAGTGCGCTCCTCCCTTCTCCATCAGGCGCAGACTTACGGATTCAAGCATCATGCCCATGCTTCCCGTCACCGGGCGCAAAAGAGATATCTCTTCCACCGAGAGAGTGCCGGGATTTGCATGCGGCACCAATCCGGTCTCGCGCAGGACCAGTTCGCACATGTCGCGCAGGTAATCGATCAGGCGCGTGTAGCCGAGCGCTGTCAGTGCTTTCTGCGCCTCGGGATAACGCAGTTCCGGTTTTTCACCCAGGCTGAAGAGCGCTTCCTTGCATCCCGCCCGTTGACCGGCCCGGGCTATTGCCAGGATTTCCTCGGGTGTCATAATTCGCGCCGAGCGTGAAGACGGAGACTGGACGAAGGTGCAGTAGCCGCAGGTGTCGCGGCAGAGGTTCGTGAGAGGTATGAAGATCTTTCGCGAATAGGTGATCGTCCGGCCCCAAAACCGGTCGCGCCGGTCGGCGGCAACAGACATCAGGCGAAAGAAATCTTCGCCCTTTGCGCCTTTGAGGGCGACGGCTTCCTCCCGGCTCAACCGCCGATTTCCGCCGAGGTTTTCCAGAATTGAGAGGACGGTGGATGGCATAGGACCACTTTGCCCCTAACCCAACCTTGAGGTCAAGCAGAGAAACCTGATCGGTTGCGGGTGGAGTGTTAGATTCCACGGGGAGCGGGTGAGGGAGAAAGGCTGGCCGAGACGGCACAATCGGATTACAATCGGGAACTTGAAGCAAGAGGGCCGTCGTCCAAAATTTATGCTGTATCTGTTCGGCGTGCAGTCTGGCGGATAGCGCTCGACGGGTGGCAGGTACCGGAAAGCTACAAGATTATTCTTACTCTCGCAAGGAGGTATTCCCGCGTGTTTTCCAAGTTCACTAGCCCAGTTCGATTTCCATCGGCGATTACGCTTATCGCTCTAGCGGCGCTTGCGGGCCCCTGGAGTCTCCGGGCCGAAGACTGGCCCGAATGGCGCGGCAAGGGCCGGGGCGGCGTGTGGAGAGAAACCGGGATTGTGGACACCTTTCCGGCGGATGGTTTGAAGCTCAAATGGCGGACACCCATCGGTGGGGGATATGCCGGCCCGGCGGTCTCGAACGGGCTGGTTTTTGTGACCGACTTTAGCGAAACCGGACCGCGAAGGGGGATCGAGCGGGCCCTGTGCCTGAACGAAGGCACGGGAAAAATCGTCTGGACCCGCGAGTGGCCGGTGGACTACGCGGGACTCGATTACGCCTACGGCCCTCGCGCCACACCGACCGTCGACGGGGACCGCGTTTATGTGCTGGGCATGAGGGGAATGCTCCTGTGCCTGAACACCAGGACGGGAAAGGTGATCTGGAAGAAGGACTACGTTAAAGATTACGGCATCGAGGTCCCGGTCTGGGGGATGGTCGGGGCGCCGCTCGTCGACGGGAATCGGTTGATTTGCCTGGTCGGAGGCGAGCCAGACGCCAAGGTGGTGGCTTTCGACAAGAGGACGGGAAAGGAGCTCTGGCGGGCAATCCGTTCAGATTCCGAGCCCGGCTACAATCCTCCTATTTTGATCGAGGCAGGCGGGAAGCGGCAGGTGATCATCTGGCATCCCAAGGCTGTGACCTCGCTCGACCCCGGGACGGGAAAAGTCTACTGGGAGCACCCCTTCAAGATAAAAAGCGGCCTGACGATTGCCACCCCGGTCTTCAGCCGGAATCGGCTTCTGGTCTCGGCTTTTTACAATGGCTCTCACCTATTGAAGCTCCATGCGAATCGGCCCGCCGCAGAACTGGTTTGGAAAGGCAAGAGTGCGAGCGAGGTCAGTAGCGACGGTCTCCACTCTCTGATTGCGACGCCGGTGATGCAGGGCGATTACATCTACGGAATCGGCAGCTACGGGCAGTTCCGTTGCCTGGATGCCCGCACGGGGGAGCGAGTGTGGGAAACGCAGGAAGTTACCAGGGAAAAAGCGCGCTGGGCGGCTGGCCTGATCGTCCGGCACGAAGACCGTTACTTCATCAACAACGATCGGGGGGAGTTGATTCTCGCCAAGCTCTCGCCTGAGGGGTATCAGGAAATCAGCCGTACGCAGTTGATCAAGCCGACCACTCGCGTCGGGACCAGACGGGAGCTGGGTCTCGTGAACTGGTCCCACCCGGCCTATGCCAACCGGCACCTCATCATCCGAAACGACGAGGAGATCCGCCGCTATTCGCTGGCCAAGGAGTGAGCCTGTGCCCGCCAGGTTCCCCGCTCCAGCGAAATGAGCATTCGGATTCGCTCTTAACGAATTCCTTGCTCAGTTACTCATCGATGTGATGCGCTCGGGACGAATCCTGTAGATGACCCGCACGTCGCCGGGCTGGTGATAAGGGTAGTTGTCCAGGCCCAGGTACTTTTTCGCGAGGCGGTCGAGTTGCTTGCTCGCGCCATCTTCTGTAACCTCGACGACTTTCCCCCGAACCTCCAGGTAACGGTAGGGATTGTCCGGGTCTTGAATCGAGAGGGATACGCTGGGCCGTTCACGCATGTTCTTATCCTTGCGCCGCCCTTTGGCTGAATTCACCACGACATGATCGTTTTCGAACTCGCACCAGACGGGTGTGACCTGCGGTGTGCCGTCCGGCATCAGCGTTGCCAGGTGAGCAAAGGCCTTTTTCTGGAAAAGGTCGAGAAAAGCTTCCGGGATGACTCCTGCCATAAGACACCTCCGTGATTGGGAAGAGTTTGAGAGATTCATTCTAGGCGATTCGCTTGATCTGTGGGAAGGAAAATTGTCCGGGCCCACGTCCAGCCTGGCTCGGCCTTCCGGATGCCTCTCGACCCTGGCGGAGGGTGCTTCCGTAGGCTGATCTTCTCATTCCGCCCCACGGGCCCGCCGCTCACGCGAATTGGCTTGACACTCCTTTCTTTGCCAAGCGATGATCAGAGTCAGCAGGGCTGGACGTGAAAACTCTCAAAAATCCACGCAAATTATTATCTGGGACTGTCTTTATTCTGGCGCTGGCAGTATTGCCTTTCGGGTGGTGGAGTATGTCAAACGGCAATTCCAAAGAAATTGAAGTCGAGGGCGCCCTGTGCGCCGAGGGCCAGAGCCCGAACCGGCTGGCCCGCGAGAAGAGCCCCTATCTGCTTCAGCATGCCTGTAATCCTGTCGACTGGTACTCCTGGGGCGAGGAGGCTTTCCAAAAGGCCCGCGAGGAAGAGAAACCGATTTTCCTCTCCATCGGATACTCCACCTGCCATTGGTGCCATGTGATGGAGCGGGAATCGTTTGAGAAGGAAGAGATTGCCGCCATCATGAACGAGCATTTTGTGTCGATCAAGGTGGACCGGGAGGAGCTCCCGAACGTCGATCGCGTGTACATGACCTTCGTTCAGGTTTCGACCGGCAGCGGTGGCTGGCCCATGTCGGTGTTCCTGGACCCGACGCTCCAACCCTTTTTCGGAGGCACCTACTATCCGCCGGAATCGCGCATGGGAATGCCCGGATTCAAAGATATTCTGCTTCGAATTGGCGAGGCCTGGAAGAAAGACCGGGAAAATCTAATGAACATGGCGGCCCAGAACATCAACGCCCTCCGCGCCCAGATCGAGACCTCGGGGGAAATCGAAGAGCTGTCCGTTTCCCTTCTCGACGGGGGCTTCGGCTATTTCCGGCAGAGTTATGACACACGCCTCGGCGGATTCGGAGGCGCGCCGAAGTTTCCCCGGCCGGTGAATTTCAATTTCCTGCTTCGCTATCACGCGCGAACGGGCAACGAATCAGCTCTTCAGATGACGCTCCATACTCTCCGGGAGATGGCAAAGGGAGGGATGTACGACCATATCGGCGGCGGGTTTCACCGTTACTCGGTGGATGCCCGCTGGCACGTGCCTCACTTTGAAAAAATGCTTTACGACCAGGGCCAATTGGCGGTCTCCTACCTCGAGGCGTACCAGATTACGCAGGAAGAGGTTTACGCCGGCGTCGCACGCGACGTGCTGGACTATGTCCTTCGCGACATGACCCACCCCGAGGGCGGTTTCTACTCCGCCGAGGATGCCGACAGCGTGATCGACCCATCCCATCCGGAGGAGAAGGGCGAAGGAGTTTTCTACGTCTGGACCCAGAAAGAGATTGAAGAGATCGTTGGAGAAGAGGGTGCGAAGCTTTTCATTTCGCACTATGGCGTAAGTTCGGCAGGAAACGTACTGGCCGACCCACACGAGGAGTTTCAGGGTAAGAACATTCTTTACGTTGCCCACTCGCTCGAAGAGACGGCTCGCAGCGCGGGAAAGTCGACCGAGGAAGCGGATCAGATTCTCTCGGCCGCACGGAAGAAACTCTTCGAGGTCCGAGGGTCGCGTACCCGGCCTCATCTCGACGACAAGGTTCTTGCCGGCTGGAACGGCTTGATGATTTCAGCAATGGCGCGCGGGTCGCAGGTTCTGGGCGAGGCCCGGTACCTCGAAGCCGCCCGCCGGGCCGGCTCGATGATTCTGGAGAAGCTCCACAACCCGTCCTCCGGCCGGCTCCAGCGGCGGTTCCGGGACGGCGAGGCCGCCTTTGAGGCCGCGGCGGAAGACTACGCATTCTTCATTCAGGGGTTGTTGGATCTCTACGAGGCGTCCTTCGAGATTCACTGGCTCCAGTCGGCTATGAGCCTGCAAGAGAAGCAACTGGAGCTATTCTGGGACCCGAAAGACGGAGGGTTTTACAGCGGAACGGGCCAGGACCCTTCCATCCTCCTGCGGATGAAGGAGGACTACGACGGCGCCGAGCCGAGCGCCAATTCCATCAGCGTGCTAAACCTGTTGCGGCTGGCTCAGATAACGGACAACGACGAGTGGCGGCAGAAAGCCGAAAAGGGGATTGCTGTCTTTTCCTCACGGCTCAAATCGTTTCCACAGGCCATGCCGCAGATGCTGGCCGCGCTGGACTACTACCTGTCCAAGCCCAAGCAAATTATCCTGGCTGGGACCGCGGGTGGCGACGATACGAAGGCCATGCTCAAGGTCGTCCACGGGCGTTTCCTTCCCAATAAGATTCTTCTGTTGGCCGACGGAGCCGAGGGCCAGAAGGAATTGTCGCGGTTGCTTCCGGTCATCTCGACGATGACGCCGCTCAAGGGAAAAGCCACCGCCTATGTTTGCGAGAATTACACCTGTCAACTGCCGACCAGCGACCCGGCCGTGGTGGCCGAACTGCTCCGGGGCGCGACGCCCCAGACTGTGGGGAGCCGCCCCGCCCGGCCTTAAAGCCCTTGATACACCGCCACACTGCCACACTGCCGCACGGCAGGAGAGATTCCAGCAGCGGTGGTGAGAGTAGGCAGTATTCCGGGAAATACCAGACCAGTCTGCCACTGCGCAGTTCCAGGGGTAAATGCTCCCGGGGCAAGGCGTGCACATCGGCCCTGGATGCCCACCGGCCCACGAGGCGATAGAATGCCTTCCAGTAACCGATACCGTCCCCTCCTCTACCTGTTTCTACTCCTTTCTTGCGGGGTCCGACTCTATGCTGAGAGCCGGGAACTCCGCTTTGAGCTGGATACGCCGGGCGAGGTGATCGCAGAAATCACGGCCTCGGCTCCCAGCACATCCTGGGAGCGGTCGGGTGCGGAAGCCGCTGTTGCAACCGTTTATGTGGATGGTCGCTACAATCAGGATTTGATCCTTTTCCAGGGATCTCAGCCCTGGACGTACCGCGTTTTTCTGGGGCCATTGGAAGCAGGAACCCATGGGGTGCGGGTCGTGCAGAATTCACGCTGGTCCGCTCCGGGCGCCGGTTTGCGCGTCGACGAGATCCGCGCTCGGGTTGTGGCGGCCGACGCCCCCGGCTATCGCGCTCTGGCGCATGCGCCTATTCTCTACGCCCGCGCCGATACACTGGGCCGTTTCTCGGATGTTCCCCTGCTGATATGGTACGAGCAGGATTCAAGCCCTGAGGGTGAGGTTCTTCAATACAGTGTCATCTTCAGTAACGAGGATGGGGGTACCCCTACGGATGCCCTGATGGCACGCTGGGGCCGTGCCACTGACATTGAATACGTTTACCGCGTGAGGCTGGACTCCCACGGCGACGTGCAAGAAGAGTTGTTTCAGGGACCCTCGCACAAGGAGGCGACCTTCCGAGGGCGGCGGATGGCCCGTCACCCGTACCTCCTTATTGCGACACGGAACAATATGTTTGTGGATACCGGCTTTTCTCCGCTTCAGTTCCACCTCGCCCCTGTGGGGGCCGATTTGGATGGGAATTCGCGCGAAGAGTTGATGGACCGGTTTCCCTGGACTTACCGGATTATGGCTCAGGAATTGGAACGCGAAGGGAAGTTACGGCCTTATGGCATACGCAACGGACCTGCGGTGAGTGATCCCCGCCAGTATCTCTATGTGGAGTTGCGCGCCGAGCACCGGAACAGCGGCTCGACGGCCTGGGTAAAGCTCAAGGGACAAAGCCGTTGGCACAGTTCGCATAAAGGACGGGATGAGTTTGCCATCTCACGCAACGGATGGTTCCGCACTACAGTCGAGCTTCCTTCCGGCACGGCGGAGGAGGACATTGAGCTTATCGCTTTTCAATGCCTTGATTTGCGGGCGGCGGATGCGGGCGGCGCAAGGGACGACGGGAAATGTGACCTGCAAGAAGTGCGAAAGGTTTTTCTGCTCGACTCCGAGTACCGTCCGGGACGAAACCTGCTGGGGAACTCCACTCCAGTGTCGCTTCGGCCCGGAGAAATGGTTGCGTTCCCTCTTGGCAGTCTTGAAGATTAGCCGGGAGCCTGCCGGGTACAGAGAGGATTACGCATCGGAAATGTGCTAGGATCAAAGTCAAACTACAGCATTCGAAAGTCATGGGAAACTCACTACAGGTCGTTTTAATTTCCACCTATGAACTGGGCCGCCAGCCATTCGGGTTAGCCTCCCCGGCCGCCTGGTTGCGGCGGGAGGGCGCAACGGTCACCTGCCTCGATCTGGCGAAGCAATCGCTCCGGGCCGAAACGATTCGTTCGGCTGACCTCGTGGCC
>JAPUME010000015.1 GCA_027294185.1 Acidobacteriota bacterium
TGCTCGTGGTTGGGCAATTCGGTAGACCTCGCCCATGACGCCCATCAGGTCGTCGAGGTGTTCAAGAATGTGCGAAAGATGAATCCGGGAGGCGGAATTGTCCCGCAGGGGCCAGGGAAGGCGGTCCAGGTTGCAGACCACATCCGCCGAGGAGTCGAGCCTTTGATCCAGTCCCAGGGAACCGGGTTCGATCTTGTTTTTTCCGCAACCAATGTCGATGGTCATGGCTTCCGTCGAACGATGGAGATGGGGCACTATGGTATCATCCTCAAAGGGGCCGAGCGCGGCTAGTTGCGATGGGCAAGATTCTGCAGAGCAAAACGTTGAAGATGTCCTACGTTGCCATGGTGCAGTGCGTCCGTTGCCGAACCCGTGAGGCCATGCACGTGAGCCGCGGGGAACTGGAGGAGATCAAATCCTCCCAACCCTTCAAGCGCCGCTGCCGGGAATGCCGCTGCGAAACCTCCTGGGTCTACCTGCCGCTCGGCGTCAGCCGATAAATCCCATAGAAACCATTTTATAAAGGCCAAAATCGGCCCCTGCGGTGGCAGAAACGCGCCTCAGTGGCTAAAGCCTTTGAAGTATGGCGCTCTCTACGGCACGGCTGATTCGCCGCGGCGAACGTGCCCTGACAACGCCCACCGCAGACGATTGATGAGATAATCTCCAGTCAGTATCCACCCTCAGAGATAAACGCGCGGAACCCTTTTGCCGATGGAGCAGAGAACCTCGTAGGGCAGCGTCTCCAACTCGTCGGCCATCTCGCGGGCCCTCAGCGCGCAATGGGGCGAGGCGCCGATAAAGACGGCCACGTCGCCAACCTCCGCGCCGGGAACCTCGGTGAGGTCGAGCAGGGTCAGGTCCATGCTGAAATTCCCGACGATGGGGGCAGAGTGGTCCCGCACGATGGCGCGGCCTCGATTGGAAAGCTTCCGGCTCAGTCCGTCGGCATAGCCGATCGGCACCGTCGCAATCCGCGAGGGACGCCGGGTACGGAAGGTTCCGCCGTAACCGAGCGGAGCTCCCGCCGGCACGTCCTTCAAGAACACGACGCGGGATTTCAGTTCCAGCAGGGGCTCGAATTCGCCGCCGGGATTCGGCCCCTGATGCGGGTCGGAGGTGAAAGGCGGGCAGAAACCGTAGAGGAGGGCGCCGATTCGAACCATATTCTCACGGAGCTCGAGCTCGTTGGCCAGTCCGGTCATTAGCCCGGCGCTGTTCGACACGTGGACCCACTCCGGTTTCACACCGGAGGATTTCAACGCCCGCAAGAGCTTCGAGAATCGGAGAAGCTGCTCGCGGGTCTGCGCCCCCTCGGGATCTTCCGCCGAGGCCAGATGAGTCAGCACACCTTTGAGGACGATGCCCTTGAGTTGACGGTAGTGCTCCAGGAATGCCTGCCACAGTTCCGGCGGCATCCCCAATCGCCCCATGCCGGTATCCATTTTCAGATGAAACCCGATCGGTTTCCCGAGTCGCCGCGCGCATTCGGCATAGGTGTCGAGCCGGGCGGTGGAGGAGACCGTGGGAACCAGATCGTACTCAACCAGATGCGCGGGGTCACTCAGGTAGAGTCCCCCCAGCAGGAGAATGGGCCGGCGAATTCCCTTGTGACGGAGTTCGAGGGCTTCTTCCACAGTTGCCACGCCGAACCAGTCCACACCCGCTTCCTCCAGGGCCCTGGCCACGGGTACGGCGCCGTGGCCGTAGGCGTCCGCCTTGACGACGGCCATGACTTGGCGATCCGACCCGGCAAGACGGCGTACGCGCGCCAGGTTGGCCTTGAGTTTTGAGAGGGAGATTTCCGCCCAGGTGGGTCTAAGAAAAGTATCGGGGTTGTTCACCGGATCATCATCAGGGACGGGTCGCCCTGGGTTATCTGGTCATCTGTTGGGCCGAGGATCACTCTGGGGATTCATCCAGCGGTTCTTCTAACGATTCATCCATGGAAGAGTAGTTCTCGAACAGGGCGTAAGGTTTCAAAAACACCAGGTCCACCTGGCCCGTGGGTCCGTTACGCTGCTTGCTCACGTTCAATTCCGTCTTGCCGGCCGGCTCATCGCCGCCCCCGTCATCATCTCGGTGCCGGTACATCTCGGGACGATGGAGGAACAAAACGACGTCGGCATCCTGCTCGATGGAGCCGGATTCACGGAGGTCCGAGAGCTGCGGCCGGTGGCCGGGTCTTCCTTCCGGGGCGCGGCTCAACTGCGAGAGGGCCAGGACGGGAATGTTCAGCTCCTTGGCGATTCCCTTCAGGCTGCGGGAGATGAACGAGACTTCCTGGGTGCGATTCTCGAAGCGTCCCCCGCCGGTGATCAGTTGCAGGTAATCGACCACCAGCAGGTCCAGTCCCTGCTCGGCAGCCAGACGCCGTGCTTTGGCGCGAATCTGCATGATGCTTAAGGCCGGCGTGTCTTCGATATAGAGGGGCGCTTCCGCCAGTCGTCCCAGCGCGCGGGACATTCGTTGCCAGTGCTCCCGGCTATTCAGAAATCCGGTCCGAAGCTTATGGCTGTCAATCCGGCCTTGCGCGCAAAGAAGGCGTAGGACCAACGCTTCCTTGCTCATCTCGAGAGAGATGATGCCGACAGTTTTCCTCTTCTCGATGGCGGCATAGGCGGAGATGTTGAGCGCGAGCGCAGTCTTCCCTACCGCGGGACGGGCGGCCAGAATCGAAAGCTCGGAAGGCTGCAGCCCTGAGGTCATATTGTCCAGGTCGGTATAGCCGGTTTCGATGCCCGTAACCCGTTGGCCGCGGTCAAAGAGAACATCAATGGTCCCAAAACTCGACTTGACGATGTCCTTGATACCGAGAAAACCGGTCTTGACCTTCTGCGAGGCGATTTCGAAGAATTGCCCCTGCGCGAGGTCGATCATCGTTTCGGCGTCGTCACCTTCCTGCTGGGCGCGGGAGATGATGTTCTCCGAGATATTGATCAGTCGCCGCAAGGTCGATTTTTCTTTGACGATGCGGGAGTATTCGGTGATGTTGGCCGAGGTGCCGAACGGGACGACCTCTGAGAGCCCGGCCAGGTAGGCCACACCGCCCACCTTTTCCAGCCACCCTTCCTGCGCCAACTCCTCCGAGAGTGTTACTACGTCCATTTGGCGGTTGTTTTCGGAAAGTTCCAGCATCTTCTGGAAGATTCTACGGTGGGATTCGGAGAAGAAGTCTTCCCGGCTGACTTGCTCGACCACGGTGTTCAGGGCGGAATTGTCCAGCAGGATGAACCCCAGCAGGGCGCGTTCGGCTTCCAGGTTCTGTGGAACCTGTTTTCGGCTTGAAGTGTCGACGGGCATCGGGGGAGGTACGGGTGTTTCTCCGGAGGCACAGGAGTCTGAATTCTCCGGAGGATGAGGTTAATCTTCTTTTTTTGTTTCGGGCTTCTCTTCGGTTTTCGCTTCGGATTTCTTTTCCGGCTGATTTTCCGCTTCCACTCGGACCTTCAGAGAAGCGATGACTTCCCGGTGAAGCCGGATCGGTACGGAGTGTTCTCCCAGGGCCTTGATGGGCTCCCGCAGGTCGATTCTTTTCCGGTCGATTTCGAAGTTCTGGGAGGTGAGCCAGTCGACCAGGTCGAGCGAGGTCACCGAGCCGAACAGGGTCTCTTTTTCACCGGCCTTGCGCTTTATGACGGCGGTGAGCTCGCCGAGCATCGCCGCCAGCTTCTCGGCGTCCCCTTTGTTCTTGGCGTCCAGGCGTAGAAGCTTGGCGCGTTTTTGCTCGAACATCTTGAGATTGCCCGAGGTGGCCGGCACGGCCAGCTTTTTGGGTATCAGGTAGTTGCGCCCGTATCCGTTCGCCACCCGGACGACCTGCCCGGGGCCTCCCAGCTTGTCTACCTCTTGGAGCAAGATGATTTCCATTCCATTCTCCTACAGGAAACTCGAGCGTCCCTGCCGCCCTCAGGCTCGGGTGGCGAAGGGAAGCATTGCGATGTTGCGGGCCCGCTTGACGGCGACCGTCAGTTTCCGCTGGTGTCTCGAACAGGTGCCGGTCAGGCGCCGGGGAAGAATCTTCCCACGGGCGGAGATAAACTGACCGATCAGGGAAGTATTCTTATAATTGATGTCGTCGATCTTTTCCGTGCAGAATCTGCAGACCTTCTTGCGACGAAAGAATTGCCGCCGACCGCCCCCCCCGGGGCGCGGGCTGCGGTTGCCGTATCTTTTTTGTTCTGCCACAGTTCTCGGTTCTCCTCGGAAATTTAGCCTGCTTCCGCCGTCGCCGGGGGGCGCGCCCGGGCTTTGCGCCGCGCATCGCGTTTTTCCCGGATCTTTTTTATCTTTGCCAGCTTCTTAAGTTCCTCGTCTACGCGCACGGAGATAAATTTAATGATGGGGTCGGTTACTTTCAAGCGTCGCTCGATTTGTTTCACCGTATCCCCTTCGGCCTGCAGGCGGATCAGGACATAGAAGCCATCCCTGTGCCCATCGATACGGTAGGCCAGCTTTCGGATTCCGATCTTTTCGACCTCTACGACCTCGCCTCCGGAGCTCGTTACCCATTCCGTCGCCTGGCCGATGATCTTTTCCGTCTCCTCTTCGGCCAGGTCAGGCTGCAGGATGAACATCATTTCATATTCTCTTGCCACACTCTATCCTCCCTTTTCTTTTGACCCGGCCGCGACCCGGCGGTTGAACCGGTTCATGGCCTTCCGCGGCCCCTCCCGCAGAATCATATGGACGGCATCCACGGTCTGATCCAGAAGGTCCGAAACTGCCCCCAACTCCCTCCTGCGGAACTTCCCCAAAAGGTAAGGAGTCGCTTCTTCCAGCGCTGAGTTGGAATCCGGCTGGATTCCCATCCGCACCCGGATAAACTCATCGGCCTGGATTGCGCCGATGATGGATTTCATTCCGTTGTGCCCGCCCGCCGTTCCCTGCCGCCGAATGCGAATCATTCCCAGGGGCAGGTCGAGGTCATCGAACAGGACCACCATCTCTTCGGGTTCAATCGAATACCTGGCCAGGAGTCGAGCAACCGCCGCTCCGCTCAGGTTCATGTAAGTCTGCGGCTTGGCCAGCAGAACGGCTTGTCCGGCGAGGGTGGCCTTGCCGGTCAGCGATTGGGCTTCCTTTTTCGCGACCTTCGCCCCACAGCCTTCGGCCAATCGGTCAACGGCCATAAAGCCCAGATTGTGGGGAGACAACGCGTACTCAAGACCCGGATTCCCCAGACCGACGATCAACTTCAAGAGATTTTATTCCGTCCCGGCCGGGTTTATTCTTTGGTTTCGGCGCCGTCTTTTTCCTCACCTTCCTCGGCAGCCTTCGGCTTGCGAATCAACTCGGGTTCCGGCGCTCCTTCCACAGCTTCCGCCTCCACAACCGGAGCCACCTCTTCTTCCACACGCGGAGCCATGACGTGAACGATCACATGGCCGGGGTCCGTGATCAGTTTGACTCCGGAGGCGAACGGAAAGTCCCCGGCACGAACTCCGGCGCCCAGTTCCAACTCGCTCACGTTGACGCGCATCTCTTCGGGAATATCCTTCGGAAGGCATTCGACTTCCACCTCGCGCAAAACGAAGTCGAGAACACCTCCGTCGACCTTTACGCCTTTGGGTTCGCCTTCCAGATGAACGGGAACCTTGACCTTCAACCTGGTTCCTGCCGCAACCCGCAGGATATCCACGTGTAGCAGCTTACCCCACAGGGGTTCATAGACCCAATCGCGGAGCATGGCCTGACCGGTGGACTTTCCCTCCACTTTCAGATCGAACAGCGTATTGTGACCTCCCGGGGAGTGAAGAATCTGCTGGATTTGACGGGGATCGACTGCCAGCGACAACGCCTCACTTCCGCCGCCGTAGGCCACGGCGGGTATCTGGCCGGCGGCTCTCAGCCGTCGGGCGGCATTCTTGCCTCGCTCGCTCCGGGTCTTGGCTGCAACGGCGATTTGTTCTGCCATAATTCGGAGTTCCTCAATGAATCCTAAAAATCTTTTTCCCTGCGGCCCATCCGGCCTCTCGCAGGGCGTGCCATGCTTAAACGAACAAACGGCTGACAGAGGATTCCTGATGGACCGAGCGGATGGTTTCCGCTAGAAGTCCCCCGACGCTCAGGACGTGAATCCGTTTGTACCGCTTGGCCTCTGCGGAAAGGGGGATCGAGTTTGTGACCACGACTTCGGTGACCCGAGACCTGATGAGCTCCTCAATCGCCTTTCCGGCAAACACGGAGTGGGTTGCGCAAGCGTATACCTTTTTGGCTCCCTTGGCCAGCAGGGCCTCGATACTGCGCACCAGAGTCCCACCAGTATCAATCATATCATCGACAATGAGGGCTGTCTTGCCCCCTACGTTGCCAATGACGTTCATAATCACTACAGCTTGATCATCCTGCCGCCTCTTGTCAATAATCGCCAGAGGCGCCTTCAGCCTTTTGGCGAAGGCGCGGGCCCTCTCTACACCGCCTGGGTCGGGGGAAACCACAACTATGTTCTTTAGTTTCAGCTTCTTAAAGTATACTCCAAGCACCGGTGTAGCAAAGAGGTGGTCGACCGGTATGTTAAAGAACCCCTGAATCTGGCTGGCGTGAAGATCGAGCGTCACCACGCGCGAAGCCCCGGCTGAAGTCAGCAGGTCGGCCACCAACTTGGCGGTAACCGGGACCCGCGGCCGGTCTTTCCGGTCCTGCCGTGCGTAGCCGTAGTAGGGAATGACGGCCGTAATGCGTTGCGCCGACGCCCGGCGCAGGGCGTCCAGAATGACCAGCAACTCAACCAGGTTCTCGTTGACCGGGCGGCAGGTGGGCTGGACGACGAAGACGTCACAGCCTCGTACGTTCTCTTTGATTTGAACCTTTACCTCGCCGTCCGGGAATCGGCTCACCAGGGCTTTCCCCAGCCGAATATGCAAGCGGCGAGAGATTTCCCTGGCAAGCCCCGGATGAGCGTTGCCGGCAAATATCTTAATTTCGTTTCGCCGGGGCATAGGGCCCTATCTCGATTTCCTATCGGCGGGACCCGAGCCGTTTCCCAACTTGATGCTCAGAGTCTTGCCGTTTCTACTCTGCTATTTCCCGCCACTCCACAAATGGCGGCATAAAGCCGCCGCTACTACAACACAGGTAGGGGCGGGTTTACCCCGCCACTCTGCTACGCGCAATCCACGTTTCTCAGAGGCCCTTGTTGCCGGGATTTGGCTGGGAGGCCTGGGCTCGAACCAGAATTCCATGCTCCAAAGGCATGTGTCCTACCATTGGACGACCTCCCAGGAGGTTGATGGGTCATCCTCTCCCCACCATCCGGAACCTTCCGCAACGAGGAGCGGAGCCGGCCCACCCCTCCTATCCCACCTGGGCTTTTTGGTAAGAGGTGCGCCGCAAGGTTGCCGTCCGAAAGGCTGTCCAGCCGCGGGGCACAGAGCACAGGGCCTTTTCCAGATCACGCTTGGTCTTGAAGATCGCGTAAACGGCCGATCCTGAACCGCTCAGCGAAACGGGATCCCCACCGGCCTTCAGGAGCCGCCGCTTCAGGCGGGCCAACTCCGGCCACTTTTCGAGGACGACGGATTCGAAGTCGTTCTCAACCGAACTCCACTTTTCCAGGGAGGATGGCGGTAGTTTTCCGAAACAATTAATGTTAGGGGGCTTGCGGAATCCTGTCAACTTCAAACTCGCCCATCGGTAAGCAACCTTGGTCGAAACCCCTCGGTTCGGAAAAACGATCAGGCAGCGGCGCACCGGCAAGTCGGCCAGAGGATAAACCTCTTCTCCACGGCCCGCCGCCAGCGCCCGCCCACCCCAAAGAAAAAAGGGAACGTCGGAACCCAACTGAGCCGCCAAGCGAAGACGCCGAGACGCGGGCAGCTTGTTCCCGGTGATTTTTTCGAGGCCCAGGAGCGTCGCCGCCGCGTCGCTGGAAGCCCCGCCCAACCCGCTGCCGGCCGGGATATTTTTCTTCAACCGGATTTCGATTCCAGCCCTAAGACCTCGCTCGCGTCGCCACAGTTCAGCAGCCTGGTACACCAGATTCCCGGGACCCGCCGGGATGTCGGGAGCGTCACAGAGGACCTCGATCGACCGATCCCGCTTCTTGAGACTCACTTCCAGACGGTCGTGCAGGCGAACCGTCTGCAATACCGTCCGGATTTCATGGTAATGATCAGGCCGCCGGCCAAGAATGCTAAGGCCCAGATTGATTTTGGCAAATGCCCGCAGCCGGAGGGGAGTGTCCAAGGTGTGAAACCGATTCCCGAACAGGTCCCGCGAATGAATCCTTGATTCGCCGAAGGCGGGGGCGGACATCCGGTTGGGGTCAGCGACTTCCGGAGGCCTTTTTCAGGCTCTCGAGCCGTTCCCGGAGCTCCCGGGCGTGGACAGAGTCGAATTCCCCGCCTTGCGCCTCGGGCCAGGTTTCGAGGGCCCGCTTCCAGGCATCCCGTGCCTGCTTGGTGCGTCCGGTGCTGTAGTAGAGATACCCCAGGTGCTCGTGGATGGTGGGGTCGTGGGTTATCCGTCGGGCGGCTTCTTCCAGGTGAATTTCCGCCAGATTATATTTGCTCATCTTGAAATAGGCCCAACCCAGAGAATCAAGGTAGGCCCCGTTCTTCGGCTCCATTTGTAGCGCCTTTTGGATGTAACGGACGGACTCCTCCAGGCGGATACCTCGGTCAGCAAGCATGTAGCCGAGATAATTCGACGCGCCGGCGTTGAATGGATTCATCTCCAGAACCCGTTTGAACTGTTTCTCCGCCAAATCGAACTTCTTTTGCCTCTCATAAATGGAGCCCAACAAGAACAACCCGTACTCGTTGTCCGGCTTGCCTGCCGATAGAGCCACGGCCTGGCGTGTCCATTCCGCTGCGGCTTCAAGCTCCCGGGCCTGGAAGTAGACCTGCCCGATAGCCAGTAATAATTCCCGGTCATCTCCGTTGTCGGAACGGAGCTCGTTCAGTTGGGCGATGGCTTCTTCGATCTTTCCGTCGAGACCCAGCAGCGACGCCTGCAGCAACCGGAGCTGCCGGCTATCGGGGTATTTCTTGACAGCCTCGGAGGCGATTTTCAAGGCCTTCTTGAGGTTACCCGAGATTCGGTGGGTTTCGGAAATGAGAGTTTCGGCCCTGGGACCCTGGGTCGGGCCGAGCGCGCGGAGCTCGTCGAAAGCATCAAGAGCCGAGTCGAATTTTTCCAACGTCCGGTAGGAGAGGCCCAGTCTCTCGAGGAAAACAGCACGGTTCGCTGCCTCGCCGATCGTGTAATTCCCGGAATCCTTTTTCGTGGATTCCAGAAACTCGGCGATCAGAGTGATGGCTTCTTCCTCGCGCCCCAACGTCCCCATCAGATTAATGGCGCTGTAAAGGATCTCGATATTTTCCGGCTGAGCCTCACGGGCACGTTCGATGGCGTCTTCCGCCTCTTGAAAGTTGCCTTCCCGGCGAAGGACTTCCGACAGCAATCGGTAAGCTTCTCCATTTTCATCGCCGTCTTCCAGCAACCTTTCCAGTTCCGGTTTCGCACGCTTGAAATCCTGCAGGGCCACCAGAACCCGGGCGTAGATCTGGCGAACCTGCTGATTGTCAGGTTCCCGCTCCAGGGCGCTTGCGTAGTGGCGCGAGGCCTCTTCCAGCTTCCCGGTCTGGTGATAGGCAAAGGCCAGCGCGGTCTGGAGTTGATTGGACAGGTCTTCCTGGGGGGTCTTATCCAAAAGCTCGATGACCTGCTCATAATCTCCGCGGTCGGAATAGAGCTGGGCCAGACCGCTGAGCCCGCGCCGGGAACGAGGCCGGGTTGCCAGTATCTTCTTGAAGGCTTCTTCCGCCTTCTCGATCTGGTTATTCATCCGGTAAAGGCGTGCCAGGGTGAAGAGTGAGTCCGAATCATCGGGCATATTTCGGAGGACGATTTCAAAGTGGGGGATCGCTTTGCGGATATTCCCCTGCGAGGAGCGACGTGAACCGCGGTTCCCGACGGCGCGAAGGTAAATGTTCCCGAGCAGGCGATGGGCGTCGACGTTTTCGGGGTCTACTTCCAGGACCAGTTCGCACTCCCTCACGGCATCTTCCGAGCGGGCGACACTCGCATAGAGTTCCGCCAGCTCGGTTCGAAGAAACAGCGATTCCGGGTCGGCTTCTATTGCCTGCCGGTACTCCGAGATCGACCGTTCGATCATACCCATGCGGTTGTGGGCACGCGCCAGCTCCCTATATCGACGGCCCAGCAT